>CAMJJO010000010.1 GCA_946406095.1 uncultured Bacteroidales bacterium
TCCAGCGCGGAGGATTCGCTGACTTCCACTATGGTCATCGGGCCGAAGGCGCAATGGGGAGTGCCGGCGGGGATGTAGAAGAACTGGCCGGCGCGGGGTTCGAGGGTATTGAGAAGCTTCACAGGATTGCCTTCAAGGCAGGATGTATATAGCTCGGAAGCCGTCACGTCGCGGCGGAAACCTATCAGCAGGCGCGAGCCCTTATCTGCCGAAACCACATACCAGAGTTTCTCCTTCCCCAGATGGTCGTATCGGTCGCGCGCGGTCTCATCTTCCGGACTGACGCGGAGCGGCATCCTGCCCTTCACGTTCAGCCTGCGTATCTGGAACGGAAACTGCACCCCGAAGGCGTCGAAAACGTGTTCTCCCGTCACACGGTCGAGATAAGTCTCCATCAACTCTCCCAGGGTGCTGCCGGAGAGCCAGCCGTCGTGCACGAAAGTGTCGCGGTAGCCGAGATCCGCGAGGCGGAACTCCTCGCTCCCCCAGGGATAAGTGTCTTCGATGCATGTGAGCCTGAACGGGTAGAGTTTCTTTTCTTCCATATTTTTCCTATATTTACAAACGCGAAGTTAATGAATTTTAAGATATGAAAGGCATTTATATATTTCTGGCCGATGGTTTCGAGGATGTCGAGGCCCTTGGCACCAACGACGTGCTGAGGCGCGCAGGGCTGCATTCCAAGCTGGTAGGCATAGGCGAAGATCCGTTCGCCCAGAGTTCCCACGGGGTAATGGTGGGAGTGGATGAGAGTCTCCCTTATCTAGATATAGACCACTCAGGCACCACGGAAAAGGACGTGCTCATCTTTCCGGGCGGAATGCCGGGCAGCAAGAGCCTGGCGGCCTGCAAGCCCCTTGTCAAGCTAATGCAGGAGCACTACGATGCCGGCGGCACCGTGGCAGCCATCTGCGCAGCTCCCGGCCTGGTACTCAGCCAGTTGAAGGGGATTTCCGGAGCCACCGTCACCTGCTTCGACGGCTTCGAAGGGTATCTGGAGAAGGCTGGGGCACGCTTCGAACCCCGTCCCGCCATCTGCTCCGGCCGCATCATCACCGGCCGAAGCGCCGGGCACGCCCTATCCTTCGGCCTGGAAATTGTAGGGAAAGTATGTCCGGAAAAGGTGGAGCAAGTGCGTCACGCCCTCTATCTGGAAACTATCTAGAGAATGGAACTCAGACTGGACAAATACCTCTGGTGCATCCGCGTGTTCAAGACACGATCGGAGGCCACCGAAGCCTGCAAAGGCAACAAGGTGCAGGTAAACGGCGTTCCCAGCAAACCGTCGAAGGAAGTCAAGGTCGGCGATATGCTGGTGATCCGCAAAGGCCCGGTGGAATTGACCTACCGGGTGAAGGCGGGGCTTCACTCCCGTGTCGGAGCGGCGCTTGTGCCCGAATACGCCGAGAACCTCACGCCGGCAGCGGAACTGGACAAGCTTCACGCGCCGAAGGAGATCTTTTTCGTGAAGAGGGACAAGGGCACCGGCCGCCCCACCAAGAAAGACCGCCGCACCCTGGATGCACTCTGGGATGCCATGGATGAAAACTAAACAATTGACAATATGAATTTTGCGTGGATAATAATGATAGTGGTGATGGTGCTTTCGCTGATTGTTCAGCAGACTCTCACCAATCGTTTCAAGAAGTATTCCCAGGTTGGCATCAACATGAGCGGTGCCGAAGTTTCGGCGCGCATGATGGCCGACAACGGCATAAACGATGTGAAGATAGGTTCCGTGAACGGCCAGCTGACCGATCACTACGACCCATCCAAAAAGACGATCAACCTGTCGGATTCCGTGTATGCCCAGCGAAACATCGCCGCCGCTGCGGTTGCCGCCCATGAAACCGGGCACTGCATCCAGCACGCCAAAGGTTACGGCCCGCTCAAGCTTCGCAGCGCCATGGTGCCTGTGGTCAGCTTCGCCAACAATACCGTGCAGTGGGTGCTTCTTGCAGGAGTCATCTTCATCAACATCTTCCCCGGACTTTTGTGGATAGGCATCGCGCTTTTCGCCCTTACCACCGTTTTCAGCCTGGTCACCCTCCCTGTGGAGATCGACGCCAGCAGGCGTGCCATCGCCTGGCTGGAATCATCCGGCATCGCCACCTACGAGACCCTTCCCATGGCCAAAGACGCCCTCAAATGGGCGGCCTACACCTACGTGATCGCGGCTCTCGGCTCCCTCGCCACTCTCTTCTACTACATAGGGATAGCCAGCAACAGACGGTAGAAAATTTTTACTATCTTTGCAATCCGAAAGGATATACTAAAACCTAGTTAAATTATGAAATATAAGATCATCGTGCTGGCCAAGCAGGTCCCGGACACGCGCAACGTGGGCAAGGACGCAATGACCGAAGCCGGCACCGTCAACAGGGCGGCACTCCCGGCCATCTTCAATCCCGACGACCTTCTCGCCCTCGAACAGGCACTCCAGATCAAAGAACAGAATCCCGGAACAAGCGTAGGCGTGCTCACCATGGGCCCGCCCCGTGCGGGAGAAATCATCCGCCAGGGGCTGTACCGCGGCGCCGACACGGGCTGGCTGCTGACCGACCGCCTCTTTGCGGGCGCCGATACGCTTGCCACCTCCTACGCCCTGGCTACCGCAATCCGCAAGATAGGCATCCCCGACATAATCATCGGCGGACGCCAGGCAATCGACGGCGACACCGCCCAGGTGGGCCCTCAGGTTGCGCAGAAACTCGGCCTCAACCAAGTTACCTACGCCGAGGAAATCCTTAAGCTGGAAGATGGCAAGGCCACCATCCGCCGCCACATCGACGGAGGAGTGGAGACCGTGGTCGCTCCCCTGCCCCTGCTGATTACCGTGAACGGCAGCGCAACCCCTTGCAGGCCCTGCGACGCCAAACTCGTGATGAAATACAAACGCGCCAGCTGCCCGGCAGAACGCCCCGCAGAAGCCGGCAAGTATGATTATCTCTACGAGCAGAAACCCTACCTGACCCTCACCCAGTGGAGCGTCGCCGATGTAGATGGCGACCCTGCACAGTGCGGAGGTGCCGGATCCCCCACCAGGGTGAAGGCCGTGCAGAACATTGTTTTCCAGGCCAAGGAGAGCAAGACCCTGAGCGGCAGCGACGCCGACGTTGAAGGCCTGATTCAGGAATTGTTGAACGAAAAGATTATCGGGTAGAGCTATGAAAAACGTATTCGTATATTGCGAGATAGAAGGCACGACCGTTGCCGAAGTCTCCCAGGAACTGCTGACCAAGGGCCGCAAGCTTGCAAACCGCCTCGGAGTGCAGCTGCACGCAGTTGCAGCCGGAAGCGGCATCACCGGCAAAGTAGAGAGCCAGATCCTCCCCTACGGAGTGGACAAACTCTTCATCTTCGACGCCCCCGGCCTCTTCCCCTACACTTCCCTCCCCCACACGGACATCCTCGTGAACCTCTTCAAGGAGGAGGATCCCCAGATCTGCCTGATGGGAGCCACCGTCATAGGCCGCGACCTCGGCCCGCGCGTGAGCTCCGCCCTTACCAGCGGCCTCACCGCCGACTGCACCCAGCTCGAAATCGGGGACTACGAAGACATCAAGACGCACGAGCAGTACTCCGACCTTCTCTACCAGATACGTCCCGCTTTCGGAGGCAACATCGTTGCCACCATCGTGAATCCCGAGCACAGGCCCCAGATGGCCACTGTGCGCAGCGGCGTCATGCAGAAGCAGGTCCTGGACGAGAACTACAAGGGCGAGGTGGTTATCGCCGATGTAGACAAGTACGTGCCTGCCGAAGACTATGTGGTGAAGGTAATCGACCGCCACATCGAGGCAGCGAAGCACAACCTCAAGGGCGCCGCCATAGTGGTTGCCGGAGGATACGGCGTTGGAAGCAAGGAAGGATTCGACCAGCTCTTCACCCTCGCCAAGGAACTCCACGGAGAGGTGGGAGCCAGCCGCGCCGCGGTGGATGCCGGGTTCGTGGACCACGACCGGCAGATAGGCCAGACGGGCGTGACCGTGCATCCCAAGGTCTACATCGCCTGCGGCATCTCCGGCCAGATCCAGCACATCGCCGGCATGCGGGACAGCGGCATAATCATCTCCATCAACACCGACCCGGACGCCCCCATCAACAAGATTGCGGACTACGTGATCATCGGCAAGGTGGAAGAGGTCGTGCCCAAACTCATCAAGTACTACAAAGCGAACAGCAAATAAACCGAACCCAACTATGGCAAACTACTATACCGACCATCCCGAACTGGAATTCCACCTCAGCCATCCCCTGATGAAGAGGGTCGTGGATCTGCGCGAGCATTTCTATGAGGATAAGGATAAATTCGATTATGCCCCGGAGGATTTCGAGGACTGCATAGAGAACTACAAGCGCGTGCTGGAGATAATGGGAGACCTGGCTGCGAACGTATTCGCGCCCAACTCCGAAGCCGTGGACCTGGAAGGCCCGCACCTCGAGAACGGCCGCATGATATATGCATCCAAGACTGTGGAGAACATGGAGGCCGTTCGCAAGGCAGGCCTCAGCGGAGTCGCCCAGGCAAGGCGCTACGGCGGCCTCAACTTCCCCAACGTGACCTTCTCCATGCTCAACGAGATAGTTTCCGCCGCGGATTCCAGCTTCCAGAACATATGGAGCCTGCAGTCCTGCGCCGACACCCTCTATGAGTTCGGGAGCGAGGAGCAGAGGAAAAAGTATATCCCCCGCATCTGCGCAGGCGAAACCATGAGCATGGACCTCACCGAACCCGATGCAGGATCCGACCTTCAGCGTGTGATGCTGAAAGCCACTTATGACGAGGCCGAAGGATGCTGGAGGCTGAACGGTGTGAAGCGGTTCATCACCAACGGCGATTCCGACGTGCATCTGGTGCTCGCCCGTTCCGAAGAGGGCACCACCGACGGACGCGGCCTTTCGATGTTCGTCTACGACAAGCGCAACGGCGGAGTGGACGTGCGCCACATCGAGCACAAGCTCGGCATCCACGGCTCCCCTACCTGCGAGCTGGTGTTCAAGAATGCCAAGGCAGAACTTGTGGGAGACACCCGCCTGGGCCTTATCAAATATGTGATGGCCCTTATGAACGGCGCCCGCCTGGGAATAGCCGCACAGAGCGTCGGCCTCAGCCAGGAGGCTTATAATGAGGCGATTGCATACGCCCGCGAGCGTGCCCAGTTCGGCAAGAAGATCATCGACTTCCCCGCAGTCTACGACATCCTCGCCACCATGAAGGCGAAGTTGGACGCCGGCCGTTCGCTGCTCTACCAGACCGCCCGCTACGTGGACATCTACAAGGGCCTGGAAGACCTTCAGCGCTGCGGCGCGACTCTGACTCCCGAAGAGAAGCAGGAGATGAAGAAGTACTCCCGCCTCGCGGATGCCTTCACTCCCCTTTGCAAGGGTATGAACTCCGAGTACTGCAACCAGAACGCCTACGATGCCATCAGCGTGCACGGGGGATCCGGTTTCATAATGGAGTACAAATGCCAGCGGCTCTATCGCGACGCACGTATCTTTAGTATCTACGAAGGCACCACCCAGTTGCAGGTCGTGGCGGCCATACGCTACATCACCAACGGCAGCTATCTGAACATCATGAAGGAGATGCTCGCAGACGAGGTTTCCGCTGAGCTTCAGCCACTTCGCGAGCGCGTCGCTAAGCTCGTGGCCCGCTACGAAGCCGCACTGGAGATCGCCAAGGCATACGGCCAGGAGACTCTGGACTTCGTTGCCCGCCACCTCTACGAGATGACAGGCGACATAATGATGAGCCTGCTGATCCTGCGCGATGCCACCGTCGCTCCCGATCTTTTCTCCCGCAGCGCCCATGTGTATGTGCGCCACGCCGAGGCAGATTTCGCCAGGCACGAGGCGTTCATCGCTACCGTGAAGGAAGAAGACCTGGAGAACTACCGGACGGAGTAGCGGCAGACGGCGTATACTCAAAAGGGGTGCTCGATCGAGTACCCCTTTTAGTTTAAAACGTCCGGCTATGCTAAAACAGCGTTGGATGGTTTTCGTCCAGCTCTTTGAGTATGTGCTCCATCGTGGCCTGACGGATAAGAGCACTGCGTGAGCGTACCCCGAACCGCTTGCAATACTCATTGATTGCAGCCATTTCTTTCTTGTTGAAGAATACGCTTTTGCGAATGGTTCGCATCAAAGATGCCCGTTCTTTGTCAAGATAGCGGGGATCTACGCCGTTTTTAGTTTTCCGTGCCATATCGCAAAGATAGTAATTATTTTTTTATCAAGCCCATAACAGTATGGCTTGGGCAGAAATACCAGGTTAAACCGGGCGGGGAAACATTCTCTCAACCTCCACCAAAGACAAACGAAGGACCTGAGCTATCTGCTTGTTGGAACTATTTAGACGCTTTTTCATTGACCTCGCCATCTCCAGCCTCTCAGATGCCGCTAAACCACGGATACCGGATTCAGGACACCAGCTCCCGACTATCTGGAAAACCTCTTCGTTAGGCAACTGTATTCCTTCGCCTTTTAGACGTGCTATTTCCACATCTGCCTCTCCCCGTCTGGTGAGCATCGAAAAATACTGATTTGCACTATTGAACAGGCTTTCCGTATGTTTATAATCCACAAAACTGCTGCGCAGAATCATGCCGTCGCGGACTTTGTATGAAGAAGGGAGAGTGACGTCGTGAGACCGACATATCTTACGGCGTTTCTCGATACTCAACGAATTCCAGGACACACCATCCGTCATCATCCAGAGATTACCATTGAAAAACAGATTTCCGGAGCCCCACGGATAGCCTGTAGGTGTGCTATCCAACCGCGCCACATAAGCATTTCTGTCGATATAACCAACATAGTTTCTGAACTGTTTAATATCCAGCACTTCATCTATCTGTATTCTCAACTCCTTAAGTGAGGGATTTCCTAAAGACAACTGATAGCGCCGCATCTTTTCGCGAAGATGATCAGTGAACATCTCTGCATTAGAACGACGCCCCCTTCCCAGAACGTGATGATGATTGTTCATCACGCTATCATCCAAAACTACAAATCCTGTTTCTGCAGCCGAGATGGCTACCAGATTGGAACCGACTATGAATTCTTCTTTTCTTTTGTAAAGCAGCCAGTTCAGATGTTCCGTAGTAATCAGGAAGTATGGCCCTCCGGCTGCAAAGATGCGTTCACACTCCCGCTCCCGCATCCAAAAATCATTCGTCACGTGCATAACGCATCTCTTTTTTACAAAGAAGGGAAAACTTATTATTCTTTGCAAGAAACGACCGGCTTTTTTTTCGCGCGGGCAGCGTTTCCGTCGGTTTTCTGCCCGTACAGGTATTTTTTGCCAGCGCGGGCAGGATTTTCGGCATTTTTCTGCCAGAAAGGAAGGGAGGGAATATATGAAAAGAGTTGGATGCATCGCACCCAACTCTTTTCTGGTAGAGTCCGCCACTCGGCCTGAGGAGGGCCGGACGGTCACAAACTATTCAGCCGGAACCATCACGTATTCGACCTTGTTGCCGGAGTTGATGATGGAAGCGGCGACGGCACGCACCTTTTCGGGTGTCAGTGCATTCACTGCTGCTTCGTACTCGGCATCTTCGTAGCCATAACCTTCGAGGACGTTGCGGATTTCACGCAGCCAGTACTGGTTGGTGATCCTCCTCTCGGGGATATTCTTCTTGAGGTTCAGAACCGCGTTGTTGAACTCCTCGGTGGTAGGACCGGAGGTGATGAACTCGGAGAGCTGATGCTTGGCAACCTTGAGCAGGGTGTCGCAGAGCTCGGGCTTGCACTGGAACTGGACCATGAAGGTGGTACGATCCTCAGGATATTTGTCCTGATAGCCCTGGGTGTGTGCGCCATAGGTTCCGCCGATCTCCTCGCGGAGAGAAGTCACGTAGCGCATATCCATCACGAACGACATCACGTCAAGAGCGGCCTCGACCTCCTGGCTGTAGGTAAGAGGAGCATGGTAGTTCAGCAGGACGGTGCTCTTGGGAGTCTCCATCTTGCAAGGATCCACCTTCTCGACGATGCCCTTCACGGGAGCAGCCTTGGGATCGACCCACTTGGGAGCCTTCTTGCCCTTGGGAATGGAGCCGATGTATTTCTCCACGAGGGGCTTGATGGTGGCAAGATCCACATCGCCGACGATGATCATCTCAAGGCCTGCGGCATCGGAGAAGAGCTTGCGGTAGTTCTTCTCGACGGTAGCGATGGAAGCATTCTCCAGAGTCTGCATATCCACCATCTTGCGGCGGGGATTGCCACCGTAGAGGGTCTCGGTGTAACCCTTGGACATCTTGAAGTCGGGAGTATTCTCGAGGTTGGGGAGGATTCCCTTGATCTGGTTGACGCCAACCATATATTCCTCTTCGTCGAAGCGGGGCTGCACATACTGCAGATAGAGGAGCTGGAAAGCGGTCTCGAGATCCTTCTTGGTAGAGGATGCCGAAAGTCCGTTGTAGAGCTCGTCCAGGATGGGAGTCACGGATACGTTCTTGCCGGAGAGCATCTTCGCGGTCTGGGTGCCGGAGAATCCTGCAATACCGCAATTGCGCTTGAACATGGCGATGATATTGTCGTCGAAGGATGCAAGATCCTCGACAGGGATCAGGCTGGTGCCACCCTGGCGGGCGATGCGCATGAGAATCTGGTCTTTCTGGTATTCGGTCGGGAGGACATACACCTTCACGCCGTTCTTGAGAGTCCAGACCGTGCTCTTGTAAGGGCCTTCGGCGGTCTTCTTGACAGGTGAACCCTTGAGGGTAGCGGGATCGATGAATTCGCTTGCAATCTCCTCACCCTTGAGGGGCTGGATGTCTGCTGCCTTTACCTTTGCGAGAATCTCGGAGATCTGCTCCTTGGTGGGAGTGGCGATTCCGTCCTTCTGAGGGCCGCTGTAGATGACAACCAGGTTCTCTTCGGTAAGGAGCTGTGCGGCGACCTGGTTCAGCACCATCACGTTAAGGCTGCCGAGGATCTGCTTGCCGATTTCAAGTTCGGTCTTGGGATCCATATAGGTCTTGTTGTCGAAGAAGTTGGAGAGCAGAGGGCGCACCAGCTGAGGGTTCTTGCGGGTGTCGGCCTTCTCCGCGGCGGTCTCGAGCATGGAAAGGATGTTGGCCTTGGCACGGTCGAACTCGCCGGTCTGGAAGCCGAAGCGGCGCATACGCTCGAGCTCGGTGTAGAATGATTCGAAACCTCCGAGAAGGTTGTTCTCCTTCAGGGTGACATCTCCCATCACGGCATCGATGGCCTCATAAATCAGGCTGCTTACATAGAAGCCGCCGTTAAGATAAGGGGCGTCGGCCTTGGAGGTGATGTCGTTGAAGCGCTCGTCCATCATCTGGCTGATGAGCATCTTGATGTAGTCCTGCATCTCGCCCACGATGGTGTTGTTGATGCTTTCGGGAGCAGCCTCGCTCTTCCAGACCATCTCGATGGAAGGGGTGGAAGTCTCAGGATCGGTGATCACGCCGATGACGGGCTCCTTGTTGGCAGGGAACGGGATGGCAGGCTTCTCCTGAGGATTCTCGTTCTTGGGGATGACGCTGAATATCTCCTTTATCTTGGCCTCGGTGCGGTCGACATCCACATCACCCACGACCACCACGGCCTGATTTCCTGGATAGTACCAGGAGTGGTAGAAGTTGAGAATGCTCTGGGGCTTGAAGCCCATGATGTTCTCTTCCTGGCCGATGAGAGTGCAGGTGGAGTACTTGGTATCGCCGAAATAATAAGGAAGGGATGCTTCCAGGGTACGCCATTGGGCATCGCGACGCTGGCGGCGCTCCTCACGGATGACTCCGCGCTCGGCATCGATTTCCTTGGGGTCGTTCGTGACGAAGTGTGCATAGTCGCGCAGCACCATCAGGCAGCTGTCCAGCACGCTTTCACGCTCGACGGGAATGTTGTTGAGCATATACTGCGTCTCTTCGAATCCGGTGGAGGCGTTGATATTGCGGCCGAACTCGGCGCCTATGCTCTGGAGCCAGTTGAGAATGCCCTTTCCGGGGAAGTTCTCGGTGCCGTTGAAGCACATATGCTCCAGGAAGTGAGCCAGACCATCCTGGTCGGGAGTTTCCAATATTGCACCTGCATTCGTGGCAAGATACAGCTCTACGCGCTTTGCGGGGAGTTCATTGTGACGGATGTAGTAAGTGAGACCGTTATCCAGTTTGCCTACCTTGACGGCAGGGTCCCCGGGAAGCGGACGAAGCATAGGGTTGTCCTGAGCGGACATCGCGACTGCCGCGAACGCGGCAAGAACAACAATAAATAACCTTTTCATCATATAAACGAATTGATTTGATGCAAATATATAAAAATTTATTGAATTACAATAATTATTTCAAAAATTTCCAAAAATATTTACTGTTTTGACACCTTGAACATTTCGTCAATCTGCTTTGCCACGGGCAGCAATGACTGCAGCGACTCCACTTCCAGCCTGCGGCCGATGATACTTCCTTCAGGGGCCACCATATACATCTTTGGCGTGGAAACCACACCATAGAGCCGCAGATAGTCGCTCTCCACTTCAGGGTCCCAGCAATGGAGCAACTTCACGTTCGGGCTGTTCACTTTGAAAGCCCTGCGAAATTCGCGCCATTCCTTTCGCGACTGCCCCGTATAGAATGCCACAAGCGTCACGGGGAAATCGACGGCCTTTTCCAGCACTCCCGGAAGCACCTTGCTTTCCACCTTGCACTTGCTGCAGGCAGTGTCGTAGAACCATATCAGCGTCGTTGCACCGGGCACCGGCACACTCATCCGCCCTCCGCAATGCTTGCGGGCTGCGAGCACGGGCGCATCCATCCCCAGCAGGGAATTCCTGTTCAGATTGCAGAACATCTGCGCATCCAGCCCCTCGAACTCGCCCGGGAAAACAGTCTTGCCGGTGGCGAACCACTTGTCGTGGATATGGATTGCCACTGCCTCATCCCCCATCACTGGCGCATCCTTGTAGTACTTGAACAAAGTGACTGCCAGATGCTGACGGAGCAGGGAATCCCGCACCGAACCGATCAGGTAGTCACACTCCCCCTGCTTGGTCTCCACGCTTTCCATCTGGATGGCTCCAAGATAATTGAGCGCCAGGCTGTCCAGGGCGACATAAGCGCCGTCCGCAGGCTGCTGAGCCCGCAGGCAGAACCCGCAGAAGAGGGAAAGTAGCAATATCGCGACCCTGCGCATCATTTTACTGCAGGGAGTTTAACGCCCTCCGGCATGAAGAGACTGGTATCGCCATTGTGGCGGAGGATGTCCCTCACCGCAGAGGAGGAGATGTGTGCGAACTCCTGGGCGGTTGGGATGATGATGGTTTCGATATCCGGAGCCAGGCGGCGGTTTGCATCCGCGATGCTGCGCTCATTTTCGAAATCGAGCATGTTGCGCACGCCTCTCACTATATGGTGGATGCCGAGCTGCCGGCAGATCTCGATGGTAAGGCCGTCGTAATTGATCGCTCTCACTCCCTTCATGCCCTTGGTCGCCTGGTTGATGATATCCAGTTTCTGCTCAGTGGAGAAGAAACCGCTCTTGTCCTGGTTCACGCCGACCGCGACGACGACCTCGTCGAACATCGTGAGCGCGCGCGTGAGAATATTGAGGTGTCCCTCTGTAAACGGGTCGAAGGACCCGGGGAATAATGCTATAGTTGCCAATTTATGGGTGTTTTATGTTCGTTTATAAGAATTTCGTTGGTTTTTGCGAAGTGCCCGCATCCGAAAAATGCCCCACCGGCCAGAGGGCTGGGATGTGCCGCCTCCAACACATAATGGCGGGAGGTGTCTATCAGCGCCCGCTTGCTTCTTGCAAAGTTCCCCCAAAGGAGGAACACGATTCCCTCGCAATTATCTGACAAGTAGCGTATTACAGCATCGGTGAATTCCTGCCAGCCGATATTGCTGTGGGAAGCGGCAATGCCTCCGCGCACGGTGAGCACTGCATTCAGCAGCAGCACGCCCTGCCTTGCCCAAGGCTCCAGATTGGTGCGTCCGCTCATCCTGACGCCCAGTTCATCTTCGATTTCCTTGAAGATGTTGCGGAGCGAAGGAGGCATGCGGACACCGTCCGGCACCGAGAAGGAAAGGCCCATCGCCTGGCCGGGACCGTGGTAGGGATCCTGCCCGAGGATGACCACCTTTACATCGTCGACGGGCGTGAGTTCGAAGGCCTTGAATATCTGGCTTCCGGGTGGATAGACCGTCTGTCCGGCTGCCTTCTCCCCGTGCAGAAAATCGACAAGCCTCGCAAAGTAAGGTTTGTCGAACTCACTTTGCAAGGCCTGTTTCCAGGATTCTTCTATGCGCACTTCCATCAGAAAACGAAGTCGATTACATCTTGTATTGTCTTGACATAGTGGAAGGTAAGGCCCTTCACATAGATTTCTTTGATGTCCTCGATATCCTTGCGGTTCTCTTCGGACAGCAGTATGGTATGCACGCCGGCCCGCTTTGCGGCAAGGATCTTCTCCTTGATGCCGCCCACAGGCAGCACGCGGCCGCGGAGGGTCATTTCTCCCGTCATCGCGATTCCCTTCTTGATTCCCTGCGCACGGAGGGCGGAAATCATCGACGTCACCATCGTGATGCCGGCCGACGGGCCGTCCTTAGGCACGGCGCCTTCCGGCACGTGCACGTGGATATCCTTCTCAGAGAAGGCCTTGGAATCCATTCCGGCAAGCTCCGGATGGGCCTTTATATATTGGTATGCGATGGTGGCGGATTCCTTCATCACATCGCCCAGGCTGCCGGTCATGGTCAGCACGCCCTTGCCGCCGGACACCGAGCTCTCGATGAAGAGGATCTCTCCTCCGAGCTGGGTCCATGCCAGACCTGTGACGATGCCCGGGCCTTCGTTGCCCTTCTGGGTGTCGTGGAAAGCCGTAGGCAGGCCCAGATACTCCTTCAGATGCTCTTTCTTGATGACATCCGGATGCTCCTGCTCAAGGGCGATCTTCTTGGCCGTCACTCGGGCGATCTTGGCGATCTGCTTCTCGAGGCCGCGCACGCCGGATTCGTGGGTGTACTGGTCGATGATTTCCCTGAGGGCGGCAGAATCGATCTTGAGCTGGTCCTTCTTGAGGCCGTGCTCCACCAACTGCTTGGGCAGCAGGAAGTGCTTGGCAATCTGCATCTTTTCCTCTGCCAGATAACCGGTGACGTTGATCACCTCCATCCTGTCCAGCAACGCGGGCTGCACCGGAGAAATGCTGTTGGCGGTGGTGATGAAGAGTACCTTGGACAGATCGTAATCCAGATCCAGATAATTGTCGTGGAAGGTGGTATTCTGCTCAGGGTCAAGCGCTTCCAGCAATGCGGAGGAAGGGTCGCCCTTGAAATCGGATGCGAGTTTGTCGATTTCGTCCAGCACTATCACGGGATTGGAGGTGCCGGTACGGGATATGCCGTTGAGGATACGCCCCGGCAGAGCCCCGACATAGGTCTTGCGGTGGCCGCGGATTTCCGCCTCGTCGTGCATGCCGCCGAGGGAGATGCGCACATACTTGCGCCCCAGGGCCTTGGCTATGCTCTTGCCCAGGCTGGTCTTTCCCACTCCGGGAGGGCCGTAGAGGCAGAGTATGGGAGATTTCATGTTGCCTTTCAGCTTCAGCACCGCAAGGTACTCGATAATGCGGTCCTTGACTGTATCGAGGCCGTAATGATCGTCGTCCAGCACCTTCTGGGCGTGCTTCAGGTCCAGGTTGTCCACACTGGTCTCGTTCCAGGGCAGGTTCAGCATGAAGTCCAGATAGTTGTACTGGATGCTGTAGTCCGGGGAATTGGTGTTGTAGCGGGAGAGTTTGTTGAGTTCCTTGTCGAACACTTCCGCAATCTCCTTCGGCCAATCCTTCTTTTCGGCGCGGGCCTTGAGGGCCTCCATATCGTCCCCGTCGTCCATTCCAAGCTCCTCCTGTATGGTGCGGAGCTGGCTGTTCAGGTAGTATTCTCGCTGCTGCTGGTCGATCTCGGACTTCACCTTCTGATTGATGTCCTGCTTGATCTTGGTCAGCTCCAGCTGCATGTTCAGCATGGTGAGCAGCTTCATGGCGCGCACTTTCACGTCGTCATACTGGAGCAGGTCCATCTTGTCGGAGAAGTCATCCACCTCCACCGTGGTGGCGATGAAGTTCACCAGGAACTGGAAATTGTCGATATTGCGGATGGCGGTGATGGCCTCGCGGGATGCCATCGAGCTGCTGCGAATGATGTGCCCGGCCTGCTCCTTGAGAGAGTCGGCGATGGCCTTCAGCGAGGTGCGGTCCCCCTCCGGAAGATAATCGTCCAGGTAGTGCACCCGGCCGGTAAGGTAGGGCTCATAGTCGATTATGGAATCCAGCGAAAGACGCTTGAAGCCCTGCAGGATGGCCGTCAGGGTGCCATCGGGCATCTCCAGGCTCTTGATTATCTTGGCAACGGTGCCATAGCTGAAAAGGTCTTTGTCGGTAGGATCCTCGACTGTCACATCCGTCTGCGGGATGCAGGCGATGAACATATCGCGCTCTTCGGCATCCCGGATGAGCTTGATGGACTTGTCCCTGCCTATAGTGACAGGGAAAATGGTGCCCGGAAAGAGCACGGCATTGCGCAGCGCAAGCACCGGAAGGATGTCCGGAAGGGTGGATTCGTCGATCTTCTGCAGACCATCCCCCTGCATCACCGGAATGATGCTGACCTCTGCGCCGGCAGGGAATGTATATTCTTTGTCAGTCATATAATTGTCAAAATGTCAGTGGCGGAGCACAATTCTCCCCCTCCGCAAATATAGTCAATCTCCGTGCCACACACAAGAAAAGCCTCTTAGGATTTTGATTATTAAAAAATTAACTCTATTTTTGCAAACCCAAAAAGGGATACTTACTAGATTTATACTATTATGACTAAAGCAGACATTGTTAACGAGATCGCCAAGAACACTGGCATCGAGAAAATTCAGGTTCAGGTTGTCGTCGAAGAATTCATGGCAGCCGTAAAGGGTTCAATTTCAAAGGGTCAGCCCGTTTATCTCCGTGGTTTCGGCAGCTTCATCGTGAAGCACCGCGCACAGAAGGCCGCCCGCAACATTACCAAGAAGACCACCATCAACATCCCCGCACACGATGTTCCGGCCTTCAAACCTGCAAAAGTCTTTGTCGCTGCTCTCCAGAAATAATTTTTAACAACATCGCATATGCCTAGCGGAAAGAAGAGAAAAAGACATAAAATGGCTACGCACAAGCGTAAAAAACGCTTGCGCCTCAACAGACACAAGAAGAAATAGTCGATAGAGGCTCGTACGGGGGATCCGGCGGGCCTCTATTCTTTAAAGGAAACCAATTTAATCCACGCAATGGACGAACAGAAAGTCGAAAAAGACCTTATCGTCGAAGAAAGCCTTGCGGAGGTGCGCATCGCGTTGATGGAGAACCATCGCCTGATCGAACTCAACAGGGAATCGAACGAGGGTCACAGTTTTTCGGTGGGCAGCGTCTTCCTCGGCAGAGTCAAGAAGCTCCTGCCTGCCCTGAACGCGGCTTTCGTGGACATAGGAGACAGCAAAGAGGCTTTCATCCACTACCTCGACCTCGGTTTTCATTTCACCGCCTTCGACACTTTCGTCAAGGAAAGCAATCCCAACAAGAATCTCAAGAATCTGTTCAGCACCACCAAACTCGGTGCCGTGCTCGAGAAGGAAGGCAGGATAGAAGACCACCTCAAGGTCGGGCAGATGATCATAGCCCAGATCGTCAAGGAGCCTATTTCCACCAAAGGATCGCGTCTTACTGCGGAAATTTCATTGGCAGGACGCAACATAGTACTGATGCCTTTTGCCGACAAGGTCAACGTGTCGCAGAAGATTTCCTCGAAAGAGGAAAAGAAAAGGCTGGAAACGCTGGTAAAGAGCATCCTCCCCAAGAACTACGGGGCAATCATCCGCACGGCCGCCGAAGGCAAGAACGCCAGCGTGCTCGTGGCCGAGGTGCAGAGCCTTATCGACAAATGGGAAGGTTCCTGGGAGAAGATCGCCAAATCCAAAGGCATTCAGCTTCTGTTCACCGAGTACTCCAAAACCACCACCATCCTCCGGGATCTGCTCAACGATTCGTTCAGCAACATCTACGTGAACGACGAGAAGATCTACGAGGAAACCAGAAAGTACATCTCCCTCATTTCCCCCGAGCAGGAGAAGATTGTCAAACTCTACGACGGCAAGGAACCCATCTTCGATCATTTCGAAGTGACGCGCCAGATAAAGAGTTCCTTCGGAAAGGTCGTCCCGATGAAGCAGGGTGCATACCTTGTAATCGAGAGCACCGAGGCGCTGAATGTCGTGGATGTAAACAGCGGCATACGGGCCAAGACCTCCGACCAGGAGGCGAACACTTTCGAAGTGAACAAGCTCGCAGCCGAAGAGATTGCGCGCCAGATGAGGCTGCGCGATATGGGTGGTATCGTCATCGTCGATTTCATCGACATGGAAACACAGGAGCACCGGAACGAGCTGTTCAAGTATATGACCGAACTTATGAGCACCGACCGCGCCAAGCATAACGTGCTGCCGCTCACCAAGTTCGGGCTTATGCAGATTACCCGCCAGCGCATCCGCCCCGTCACGGAAATCAACGTGATGGAGAAATGCCCTCTCTGCCACGGCACCGGCAAGATCACCTCTACCGTCGTAATCGACGAACAGGTGGAACGCCGTCTCGCCTACTATGTGCAGGAAAAGGGAATCCGGGAATTCACCCTCCGCACCAGCCCTATTCTGGGGGCTTATCTCACACGAGGGGTGCTCGGATCATCCTACATCTCCAAATGGCGCCGCAAGTACCATTGCAAGCTGAAGCTGGTGGAATCCACCGCCAACAGCATCCTGCAATATGAATTTCTGAATGCAAAAGAAGAGGTCCTCGATTGACGAGGACCTTTTTTATAAACCAGTTGCTTTTAGGCGAATGGCCCACGGGGTACTTTAGGGGCAGGGCCCCTAAAAGACTATTGCTTTCAGGCAAAAGGCCTGAAAGCAATGCAGGCATTGTGACCCCCAAAGCCCAGGGAATCCGAGATGCCGAGGGTGAAGGGGTGCTTCTGCGCCTTGTTGGGAGTGTAGTCCAGGTCGCACTCGGGATCGGGAGTGTCCAGGTTGATGGTCGGGGTGATGATGCCTTCCTTCAGCGAGAGCACGGTGGCGATAGCCTCAGCGGCGCCGGCGGCACCCAGCATATGGCCGGTCATGCTCTTGATGGATGTGATGTGTGCCTTGTAGGCATCCTCGCCGAGGGCAAGCTTGTAGGCCTGGGTCTCGGAGGCATCGTTCAGGTGCGTTCCGGTGCCGTGCGCGTTGATGTAGAGGACATCGTCCTTGCTGTAGCCGGCCTCTTCGAGGGCAAGCCTCATCGCATGGCTCTGGGTGGTTCCGTCCGGACGTGGTGCGGTGGAGTGGTAGGCATCGCAGGTGTTGCCATAGCCGACCATCTCTCCGTAAATCTTGGCACCGCGCGCCTGGGCATGCTCGAGGCTCTCGAGAACCAGCATGGCACCGCCGTCTCCCATCACGAATCCGCCGCGGTTCAGGTTGAAGGGCAGGGATGCGTACTTGGGATCCTCGGCACGGGAAAGGGCCTTGGCGTTCGCGAATCCGGCGATTCCGAGGGGAATGGTGGAATATTCGCATCCACCGCTGATGATGGCATCCGCATATCCGAACTTGATCGCGCGATAGGCCTCTCCCAGATTATGGGACGAGGTGGCGCAAGCGGTTACGACATTGATGCAGGGGCCCTTGGCGTTGTTCTTGATGGCAATGTGCCCTGCCGCGATGTTGGAAATCATCGAAGGGATGAACATCGGGGAGATCCACTGCCCGGAAGGATCCTCTATCATCTTCTGGGTTTCGCGGTACTGGATTTCGAAACCGCCTATGCCGGAACCCACATACACGCCGAGGCGGAACGGGTCGATGTTGGCATCTTCGCCTTCGCTGCGGAGGCCTGCATCCTGCATTGCCTGCCAGGCAGCGGCCACACCGTACTGGGTGAACATTCCCTGCTTGCGTGTGAAGGGCTTGTCCATTCCGAAAGCGAGGGGGTCGAAATCCTTTATCTTACCTGCTATATGGACGGGAAGATTCGATGTGTCGAATTCTGTTATGTTATCGATTCCGCACACACCATTTTTAAGATTATTCCAGAAAGTGGGGACATCGTTTCCGATAGGAGAAATGATTCCCAATCCTGTAATTACAACTCTATGCTCTTTCATCTCAAGTAATTATATCATGCAAATATAGTAATAATTTCCTAGACTTCAAGGACGGCCGTGGCACTCAGAAGGCCGGCTCCGAACGCGCTGAACACCAATATGTCGCCCTTTTTGAACATCCCGGCACGCTTGCATTCATCCAGCAGGATGGGGCAGGATGCCGAAGATGAATTCCCGTGATCTCGTATGTTGGAAGGGAACTTTTCCCGGGGAAGGCCGAGCCGCTCGCGGATGCCGTCCATTATGCGCTGGTTTGCCTGATGGATCATAAAGTAATCCACCTGGGAGGGTTGCAGGCCGCACTCCGCCAGGATTTCGGTAATGTCGCGGACGGAGGTCGTCACTGCAAAACGGAACACTTCCCTGCCATGCATCACCATGGGAACGGTCTCCTCTTCTTTATTGATGTATGGTGTGGGCTGGAGGACGTGCTTCTCGTAGATCTTGTCGGGATCCGGCTGGGCGCTGAGGCGGGTGGCGCGGAGATTGTCGCCCTCGCCGAACACCGCCGCTCCGGCACCGTCGCCAAACAGCACGCAGACGCTGCGGTCGGACCAGTTGATCATCCTCGAAGGCTCCTCGGCGCAGACAATCAGCACCTTGCGCACCTTGCCGCTGCGGAAGAAACTGTCGGCCATGTCCATGGCATAGATGAATCCCGGGCATGCGCAGTTGATGTCGTAGGCAGGGCAGGAAATGCCCAGATTGTATGCCACGATGCATCCGAGCGAGGGCGTGATGAATTCGTTCACCACGTTCGAGCATATTATCAGGTCTATTTCCGAAGCCTCGATGCCCGCGTCGGCGATAGCCTTCCGTGCGGCATCCGTGGCCAGGTCTTCCAGTTTTTCGTCGCTTATGACATGGCGGGACTTTATCCCTGTGCGGGGATAGATCCATTCGTCGTTCGTATCCAGGAATTTAGAAAGGTCGTCGTTGCTGACCTGTGTCCTCGGAAGAGAGCTTCCGGTTCCTAAAAGTTTCATTTTTCAAGTTCAGGTTTAAGTTGGCAGTGCAAATATAAATAATTCTGCCAAAAAAACCTACAACTATCTCCTGCTTCCGATAAGCAGCCTCACCAGAAGCGCCAGAGCCAGCAGGAGGAAAGCGAATGTGCAGACGCGCCCGACGATATCGCCGTAACGCACGAAAACGGTCTCCCCGGAATTGAGGTTCACCACTCCGCTCAACACGGCCTTCTGCCACCAGGGGCCCTTCTGCACCACATCCCCACGCTGGTCGATGAAAGCGGAGATGCCGGTGTTGCCGCAGCGGGCGATGTCCCTGCGGGTTTCGATAGCGCGCAGGCAGGAATAGCTGAAATGCTGCCTGTAGCCGGGCGTATCCCCCCACCAGGCATCGTTGGTGATGACCGTCAGAAGTTTTGCACCCTTGCGCACATATCTCGTGCAATATTCACCGTAGACTGATTCGTAGCATACTGCGCATCCTACGGGGACATCCCCATAGTGAAGGCAGGATATCTCCTTCTGGCCGATGCAACGGCCCATCACTCCTCCGAGTTTGTCGTCTATCGGCACGAAGACTTTCGGGTATGGGGTGAGTTCCGTGCCCACTACCAGTTTGCTTTTATGGAACACTTCCGCCTTTCCCGAGGTGTCCGTCATGATGGCGGAATTGTGGTTTTCCACCCATCCGTTGCCGTATTTCCGTGCGAGGATGGAGGGCGCGCTCCGCTGGCCGTACACCTGATAGGTGGAAGCGCCGAACAGCAGGCTTGCACCGGGATGCCTGCCCAGGAAATCCTGAAAGGCCCGGAAGGTCTTTCCGTCCGGGATCATGTCCAGAAAAACATCCCCCGTAAAAGTCTCTGGGGCCAGCAGCAGGCCGTTCCACTCCCCCTCCGGCAGCGTCTGCTCATACAGGGCAAGCAACTCCGCCGTCTGCTCCGCCTGGCTCTTGCTCTTGAATTTCTCGTACGGGTCGAAATTTGGCTGGCCGATCACTACCGGCACCTGCCCTTCGCTGACCTCGTCGTAGTGGTGGTAGATGTAGGCCGATGAAGCATAGGGAACGGCGAAAACCGCCACCGTCCAGACCATAGCCGCGGCGCGTGCCTTGCCATTCCAATGCGCCCAGTCCCCTTCGAGGAAGGCCTTGATCATCAGGAAGATGGCAATGTTGCACGCCCATACCCATGCGGACCCTCCGAGACTGCCGGTGAACTCATACCACTGGATGCTGCGGGTGCTCTGAGCGAAGGCATTGCCCAGCACCAGCCAGGGCCAGGAAATCTGCGCGCTCTGGAGGTACCACCTCTCCCAGGCTATCCACGCCACTGCCAGGAAAAAGTACGGGAGGATGCCCCTGAAACGCCTTTTGCACAGGCGGAACAGCCCGAAGACTATGGACATCTGCAGGGCATTCGCCAGCACTGCGAAGATTGCGCCTCCAAGGGTCGCGTTGGCCACCCACCATGTAGTGACGGCGTTCCAAAGCACGAAGAAGGAGTAGTGCCAGATGCGGAAACGGCGGACATTGTTGATGCTGGCGATATGGTCGGCGCAGAGCAGGGGCACAAGGCCAATGAGGGCCAGTCCGCCGCAGTGCGGCACCAGCCACGGAAGACTCATCAGCGCCGCCGACAGCAGCACGCAGATCCACATTGCAAGCCTGACTTTTCTCATTGCTCTTCCTCCTCTTCCGGCATGTTGCCGGCATATTTCCGCCATTTGTCCAGCAGGGCCGTCATGTCTGCGGGAACGACCGAATCGAACTGCAGCCATTTCTTCGAAACAGGATGCTCGAAGCCCAAAGTCTTCGCATGCAGGGCCTGCCGGGGGCAGATTTCGAAACAGTTCCTGATGAACTGGCGATATTTGGAATAGATTGTTCCCTTACGGATTTCGGCACCCCCATAGCGTTCGTCGTTGAACAGGGGATGCCCGATGGATGCCATATGGACGCGGATCTGATGCGTGCGCCCGGTCTCCAGCCGGCATTCCACCAAAGTGATGAAGCCGAAACGCTCCAGCACCTTGTAGTGAGTGACGGCGTGCTTCCCTTCGTCGGGATTGTCCGTCACTTTGAAGCGCAGGCGGTCGTTGGGGTCGCGGGTGATGTTCTTGTCGATGGTGCCCTCCGCCTCTTTGATATCGCCCCAGACTATGGCATGGTAGCATCTTTCGGTGGTATGGTTGAAAAATTGCTTGGCCAGCTTGAGCTGCGCTTCGTCGTTTTTAGCGACCAGCAGCAGTCCGCTGGTGTCCTTATCTATACGGTGAACCAAGATGCCGGCTTTTTCCGGGTCTGCCGCGGCAACGGGGTCCGATGCGGACGCCATATCCGCCCTCGGATGTAGAGGGAGGGGCCCACCGGAGGTGGGAGGGGCCGTCAGGCCGGCTTGAGCATCGGACACCGCTGCCGTGGCCGGTCGATTGAAATGGTAAAGGAGAGCATTGACCAGGGTGCCGTCGAAGTGGCCGTGGCCGGGATGCACCACCATGCCGGCAGGCTTGTTCACCACCAGCACGTCATCATCTTCATATACTATATCGAGGGGAATGTCCTGCGGCACGATATCCACCCCGCGGCGGCGGTACGGCATCACGAAACGGATGACATCCCCGGGACGCACCAGCAGATTGGCCTTGGCCGTCTTATCCCCCACCTTCACATATCCTTCCTTGATCGCACACTGGATACGGTTGCGGGAGGTGTCTTCCAGATGGGCCGACATGAACTTGTCGATGCGGATGGGCTCCTGCCCGGCATCGACATTCAGCCGAAAATGCTCGAACATACCCTGTTCGGCATCCTCAATCAGTTCATCATCGGTCCAGTCTACCATAATGGCTATTTCGACAACTCGGCAATCTTGCTCTCCTCGGTAGTCAGCCAGAGGGAAACCGAGGCGCCCATGGTCTGGGGCCCGCCCGCCTGGCTCGGAGACTGCTTGTAGACTACGGCATTGAGCGAGTCGCTGTAAGTCTTTATCTGCTTATCGAAACTGAGCTTGCCCACGTTCAGGGAATGATCGTGGATGGCATCCACCGCACGGAGATACTTAAGCCCCTTTACATCAGGAGCATAGGTGCGGTTGTCATCGCTGTTCAGGCCGACCATCAAGTCTATTACCGACCCGCTTTCTATCTGCGTGCCCGCAGGAATCTCCCGGCTGTTGTAGAGCTGCCGGAGGACGTTGTTGGTGGCTATGTCGTTCACATAGATGAGGCGCCCGAGATTGAGCCCGCGGGATGCGAGTTCCGCTTTGGCCTGACGCATCGAATACCCGACCAGCAGAGGCATGGTAACCTCCTTGGCAGTCTTGGCGTTGGTGGTGAGGGAAATGGTGCGGCCCTTCTTCACGTTGCTGCCGCTCTTGGGGAACTGGGCGAACACCGCGCCTTTCTTCATCCTGCGCACATAAACGGAATCCCCTATCTCCACCCGGAGACCTATACGTTCCGCATTGTAGCGGGCCTCGTCGTAGGTCATGTTGGTGAAGTCCGGGACAGTGATTTCCTTGTTGTGCTGAGTGCCTATATTAAGCAATATGTTCGCTATCACGAGAATCGCGACCACGAACACGACTGCCAATATCAGATTGCGGACAATCCAGTTGGAAAGGATTCCGCCCTTTTTGTTTTCTTTCTTTGACTCTGCCATAGCATACAAATATAGTCAAACTTGGCGACTAATACAATTTGTTCCCGAAATACGGCTGTTTCGGGAACAAATAGTAAAAAACGGAAGACTTGTTCCCAAATACTGCCGAAAACGGGAACAAAAGACGGCTACCGGCGCCCACCGGGACCGCCGGGGCCACCGGGGCCGCCAGGACCACGCATGCCGCCGGGGCCGCGCATCTGGCTCCGGTCGAAAGTGCCGAAGCGATAGGTAAGGGATAGGATTACGTAGCGTCCAAGGGTGTTGTTGACGACTTCGCTGTGGTAGTTGGCTTCGTCGACGACGGAAAGGTTCTTGGCCTGGCCGAGGATGTCGTACCCCTTCAGGGCAAGGGTCATCTTCTTATTGAAAAGCAGTTTCTGGATTTCGGCATTCAGCACATACTCCGAAGGATGTTCGGTGGTGTAGCCATTGTACCAGTTATAGTTGCCCTCGCTCTTGAAAGTGAGGCCGAGGCTTTCCACGGTCCAGTTTGCCGTAAGGCGGATCTGGTTGTTGAAAGTGGAAGTCTTTCCGTCGCTGATGGTGTTCCAGGACTTGCTCATCCTGGTGCGGGCGGAGGCACTGAGTTCGAGGTTGTCCGAACGGTAGGTAAGGCGGAAGCGCTCCACCGCAGACATCGCCGTGGTGGTGCTGACCGCTATATGCTGGCCGAACCACGCATCGTTCCTCCAATTCGCGATCAGCTCATCCATAAAGGCATAATAGTCGCCCCCGGTGGTGTAGGTGTCCATGTTGATGTCGCTGCCCACATAAGAAGAAGACTTGCTCCAACTGATCCTGGCGAAATTGGATATGGAGAAATTGGACTTGGCGATGGGGATGTTGGCAAAACCGTTGATGCCGGCGTTCATGCTGTCCGGGCCGTTGAAAGGCATCGAATATGCCGCTCCGTTGGTGATCCAGGTCAGGTTCACGATAGGATTCTGCACATATCCGCCGTTGAAATTGATGTTGAAAGAGGAGAAGTTCTGCTTGTTGTTGTAGCGGACTTCGCCACGCAGGTTATGCGAGAAATACGGCTTCAGCGAAGGGTTACCGAACGAAACGTTCAGAGGATCCGCATTATCCGGGACAGGCATCAACTGACGGGTAGACGGCTGTGCGGAGTTCCCGCGGTAGAAAAGGCGTGCATTCGCATTATCGTTGAACTCCCACCACAGCATCACGCGCGGGGAGAAATTCCAGCGGAAATCCTTATACTCCTGGGGCTTCCATGTGTCGGAAACCGCATTGTAACGGGTGGTGCTGTTGTAGGTGTTGGTAGGAAGCGCCGCAAAACCGATCTGTGCGCGGGATTTCTCTTTCTGATACATCAGGTTCGCACCTATCTCCTGATTGCGGGACTCGTTCACTATCTCGTTGGAATACACATACGATTTCTGGTTCAGGATATTGTCCCAGGTATCCTTTTCGGAAGTGGACCTGGACCAGGAATAGCGGTAGTTCGCCTCCAGATAGAGATTGTGCCCTATGGGCTCGGTGTAGGTGACGCGACCCATCAGGCTGGAACTCTGCTGATTGGATTTGATGTTCTGGTCGATGAGGGAAGATGTTCCCTTGACGGTAGTATTGGACTGGTTTATGGAGTTAAGGTCATTGTCGCTGAATGAGTACCGTCCCATCACCGTCATGGTGCGTCCGGGGATGCCGAGGCGCTGGCGGAAGAGCATGAATCCGCTGGTGGACAGATTGCTGTTCTCTCCCGACTGGAGGTTGTTCGAATTAGTCATCAGCTGGCGGCCGGGATTGGAAAGGGAATCGACGTAACGCCAGGTCTCGTTCTGCTGAATGTAATTGCCGTTGCCAAAGTTGATGCGGGGTTCGAACAGGATGGAGGTATTCTCGCTGAACTTGTGCTCCAGACGCACTCCGACACGGTGCCCGTTGCTTACGGTGGAGCTCGTGCCCTCGGAACGGTCGATCACGGAATAGTCGTTATAGTAGTTGATCTTCTCGCTGCTCTCTATGATATCTCTGCCGGTATGGCTGAAGAGGTAGTTGGAGCTGAGGTCCATATTGCCATCCAGAAGGGTCCAGGCGCCATTGACGCCGGCCATGTAGGAAGTGGTGATGCCGTTGCCTTCTCCCCAGCCTCCCTGGCCGCGGCCCATTCCGCCGCCACCGCCGCGCATGTTGCCCATCATCGAGCCGGAAAGGTCGTTGAAGCCGCGGTTGTTGGTGTTATTCCCATTCAGGATCAGGCTCAGCTGCCTGTCTTTGGTGAAGTTGCCGATGAAACCGGCTCCCTGATAGCGCCAGTCGGGAGAAGTCACGTTGTCGGTAGGGATATCCCGACCGCCGCCGGCCATAATGTTGCCGAAGGCACCCTTCATCATACCGGGCTTGATATCGAGGTCTATGACCTTCTCTTCTTCACCGTCGTCGATGCCGGTAAATTCAGCCTGCTCGCTTTTCTTGTTGATGACCTTGAGCTTGTTGATGAGCTTGGCGGGGATATTCTTCGATGCCAATTGAGGATCGTCGAGGAAGAAGGTCTTGCCGTCGATGGTGATTTTGGTGATGGTCTCGCCGTTATGGGTGATGGAGCCGTCCTCGGCCACCTCTATGCCGGGAAGTTTCTTGAGCAGGTCCTCCAGCATGTCGTTCTCGGTGGTCTTGAAAGAGGTCGCGTTGTACTCCAGGGTATCCTTCTTCACCACTATGGGGTTGCCGACCGCCGAAATGCTGGCGGCATCCAGCACCTGCTTGTCCGGATCCATTTTCACCCTGCCCAGGTCCAGGTTCCC
>CAMJJO010000011.1 GCA_946406095.1 uncultured Bacteroidales bacterium
CAAGAGCAAGGAAGAGAAGAAACGCCGCAATCGTGTCGATTTCCTGGAGAAGGAGATAGAGAAGCTGGAGAAGAGGATGAAGGAGATAGAGGGTGTGCTGTCGGCACCCAAGGAAGGCGACGACATAATGGAACTGACCAGAGAGTACCTGGAGTGCAAGCGGGACCTCGATGCAAAGACAGAAGAATGGGGTGAACTACTAGATTAGACAAGGCTATGTATATACTTGACACTCATTGCGATGCTCCTACGCAAATGTATCGCGGACGGGACTTCGGGAAAGACAATCCCGGGGTGCAGGTAGACTTTCCCAAGATGCTCCGGGGCGGAGTGACCGGGTCGTTCTTCGCCTTGTATATACCCGCAAAACTATCCAATGGTGAAGCCACCGAATATGCGTTCACTCTGCTGAATGAGCTTAAAAGGCAGGTGGCTGCGAATCCCGACAAGGCCGCTTTCGCCAGAAATGCCTCGGAAATGGCCAGAAATGCCTCTAAAGGCCTCGTGTCCGTGTTCCTGGGCCTGGAGAACGGCTCAGCTCTTCTTGGGCGCCAGGGAGTGCTGCAGGAGCTTTATGCGGAGGGCGTGCGATATGTCACCCTCTGCCACAGCGCCGACAACGACATCTGCGATTCCTGCACGGGGCAGGGAAGATGGGGCGGGCTCAGTCCGCTGGGCAGGGAGTTGATAGGGGAGATGAACGCTCTGGGTATGACGGTCGACGTGGCGCATACCTCCAATGCTACCGTCCGCGACGTGCTGGAAATCTCTGCCAGGCCGGTCGCCTACACCCACGGATGCTGCTCTTCGCTTTGCTCTCACAAACGCAATCTTCCGGACGAGCTGATACGCGGAATCGCCTCCCGGGGAGGGGTGGTCTGCATGAGTATTTTCCCCTGTTTCCTGACCGACAGTTTCGCCGATTACGACGATGACAATCCGGACGGAAGAGCCATGCCGGAGATGGATCTCGTGCTCGATCATATCGCCCATGCGGTGGACGTCGCGGGGGTGGAAGGCGTAGGTCTCGGCACCGATTACGACGGCATAAATCACACCGCAAAAGGGCTTGAAAGCATAGAAAAATTCCCTCTTTTGGTGGATGGACTCAAGAAGAGAGGCTTCGGCTTGTCTGATATAGAGAAAATGGCCTCCCAGAATGCTCTACGCGTGATTTCGGGCTAGGAATAAGATGTAATTATAGTATAAAAATGTAAAAGTAACAATATTGTTATACTAATTAACACTATTGTTACTTTTATTGATTTATAACTATTTAGCTATTTAACGATGTAACGCCTCAAGTAATCGAGTGCAGAGGCCGCAAAGCGCTCGATATTGCGCTTTCTGTCCCCCCGATATTGGAATCTTTTACTGCAAGTTCCGCTCGGTCCGGAGACTCCGACCCACACCGTGCCGGCCGGTTCGCGCTCGTCGCCGTAGGCGTCCGCCCAGCCCGTGGTAGCCACCGAAAAAGTGCTGCCGGTGACGCGTCTCACACCCTCCGCCATGGCCTCTGCGACGGCGCTGCTGACTATGCCTTTTTCCTCGATGACGGAGGCTTTGACACCAAGTATTTTCTGCTTGATTTCCGGGGCGTAGGAGGTGACGGAACCCAGGAAATATTCGCTTGATCCGGGCACCGTGGTGAGCAGGTGGGCAATCTCTCCGCCGGTGCATGACTCGGCTACGCTGAGAGTGCTTCCCTTGGCCTTGAGCAGGCGGCCTACGGTGGCTTCCAGGGTATCGTCCTGATCGGAGTACAGATTATCCCCGAGAAGGGGCCTGAGGGCCTCGATACGCTCGTTTACGCGGCTTTCTGCGTCTTCCCCCGCATCATATACCGAAACGCGCAGGCGCACGCCCGTGAGGGGATTGGGGAGATAGGCCAAGTGCATGTCTGCAGGCAAGCTGTCTTCCCAGGGGGCGATGAGTTCAGACAGGGCAGACTCTGCGAGGCCGTAAGTCATTATGGTTTTGTGATAAATGCTCTCTTGTTTAAAGTTCTGCTTTATATCCTCTATCACGTCCGGCAGGGCAGCTTCGGTCTCGAAGGGAACCCCTGGCATGGCATAGAGGACGGCCGTGTGGCCGAAACGCTCGGCAGGGAAGTGGAAAACCATTATGGGAGCTGTGCCCCTGCGGTTTACTATAACCCTGCAGGTGTCCGGCACCAGGGCCTGCCTCAGGTTGCTTTCCAGCACATCCAGGCCCCTGGCTTTCAATATCTTGTGCACTATGGCCTCCTGCTCTTCGTGCTTTACGTACGAGTGGCTGCCGGAGAGTTCGGCAAGAGCATCCTTGGTGATGTCGTCCTTGGTGGGGCCGAGACCCCCGGTGGATATGACTATCTCGTTGTTGCTGAGCTCGTTAGACAGAAGGTTTATGATTTCTGAACGATCGTCGGCAAGGGACAGCATGTGGCTGGTGCGGACACCTATGGCGCCCAATGCCCTGGAAATCATGGAGGAGTTGGTGTCGACGATCTGTCCGATCAGGATCTCGTCGCCGATTGTGCAGATGGAAGCTTTGACCTGATTCATAAGGTCAAAGATACCAATTATTCCTTATTGTTGTTATATTCTTCGAATGTGCCGTCGGAATAAAATACCAGAATCTTTGATATACTCTTCTCTTTTACAATCGTTTGATACTTTTTATCTAAAGTATTGCTTTTGGTAGGCTGGGCACTTTCTTCGAACAGCTCGTCGGAAAGGATCTCGTCCGCCGGGGCAGGGGAAATCTGCACTGCAGGGGCTTCGGAGGCCGTTTTATACATTCTGCCCTTGCCGGTTATGAACCATTCTATGTTAAGGGCAGGGTAGTGCCTGGCAACGCTTTCGATGAATTCGTAGCCGGGTTTGTTCCTTCCGGCCAGAATATGGGAGATGCTGGCACGCGCGACACCTATGCTGTCTGCAAATTGGGACTGGGTGAGGTTTTCTGCGCTCAAAAACTGCTGAAGACGGTCGTTCATAATCGTAAACAAATTTTTACAAATGTAAGAATAATATTTGTAAATGCAATAGTTTATTTTTGTAAATGTAAATAGGGGAGAGGAGGCTTAACTGGTCTGGATTACCTATAAATTACTATAGATATATCTATGTATTTATTTGGGAATCAATTAAGTTATAGCAATTAATCGCACTATTTTCAAGCCCTTCCGGCAGTCCCGCCATCCGTACGGCTAATTTATTTTATGTTTCACTGAATATAAAAACAATTAAAAGACTGATTATGAGATAGTTATAAAATATTATTCTCGCCATAATATTTTCTTATACCCATTGCTTTAAATCTGTAAACCGGTCTCCGAAAACATTTGTAAACTGTTAAAATGTGATGGTTGATTTTAATTTTGTAAACAATCTGAACAGTATTTGCTTTCGGAAAATGTGCTAATAAATAATTGATTATCTTTGCATCTATATGATACCGAACATCCATATAGAGGACTACAACTATCCCCTGCCGGACGAGAGGATCGCAAAATATCCTCTTCCGCAGCGGGATGCCTCCAAACTACTTGTATATAAGGACGGAATCCCGACCGAATCCGTTTTCCGCAAACTCCCCGAATATCTTCCCGAGGGGGCTCTGATGGTGTTCAACGACACCAAAGTGGTGCCTGCACGCATGCATTTCCGCCGCAGCACGGGCGCGCATATAGAGATTTTCTGCCTCGAGCCCGTATTCCCGGTAGAGTATGCCAGCTGCTTTGCGGCCACCGGAAACTGCCGTTGGAAATGCGTAATCGGCAATTCAAAGCGCTGGAAGGACGATATCCTGCAGTATGACTGCCCCGAGGATTCTACTTTGGCATCTATGCATCTCTGCGCTTCCCTCGTCTCCCGCGACGGCCAGACCGGGGTAGTGGAATTCAGCTGGCAGGGTGGAGAACCCTTCTCCCGCGTGCTCGAGGAGTGCGGCCAGGTGCCTATCCCTCCCTATCTGAACCGCCAGACGGAGGCCATAGACCTGGAGCGCTATCAGACGCTTTACGCCCATGTCAGAGGGTCCGTAGCGGCCCCTACGGCAGGCCTGCATTTTACTGAAGAAGTGCTTGAGGCAATCCGCGCCAAGCATATTGATACTCAGAATGTTTGTTTGCACGTTGGTGCTGGCACATTCCTGCCTGTAAAGAGCTCGAACGTGGCAGATCATCCCATGCACCGGGAGCCATTCTCGGTCAGTCTGGACCTGCTCCGCAAGCTCAAGGCCAACGGCTGCAGGTGCATCGCTGTGGGCACGACTTCCGTCCGCACGCTCGAGTCCCTGTACTACGCGGGCGTGTCCATAATCGAGAAAGGCGCGCCCGAGGACATCGCCCAGTGGGTGCCTTATGAGCGCGAGTATCCCTATTCCACCGAAGAGGCCATCGACGCCATCATCTCCTGGCTCGAGGCAAATTCCCTCACGGACCTGCGCCTGGGCACCAGGATCATCATAGTTCCCGGTTTCAGGTTCCGCATCGTGGAGATGATGGTTACCAACTTCCATCAGCCCGAAAGTACTCTCATCCTGCTGATTTCCGCTTTCGTGGGCGGAGATTGGAAGACTATTTATAACTTTGCGCTCAGCCACGGCTTCAGGTTCCTGAGCTATGGCGACAGTTCCCTTTTGTTCAGAAAAGATTGATAGTATGGAAGATCTTGAAAACATACACCCGTACAACGACGAAGAAGCCGTTGCCGCCCTGCAGAAACTTGCCCGCCACCCGGCGCTGCCCGTGATCAGCAAGTACATCTTCCCGGAGCTCCCCATCAACACCCTCAGGAAAATGCTCATGGATATCAAGGGTGTGGATGATTTCCAGTATCAGATAGTTTCCAAGGCCGTCAGCGTCGTGGTAGGCCGCTCCTCGTCCGGTTTCACCTACGAGGGAGTGGAGAACCTCGCCGGCATAGGGGGGAACGGCAGATATCTGGCCGTATCCAACCATAGGGACATAGTGCTGGACCCTGCGCTCACCCAGTGGATGCTGATGCTCAACAATCTGCCTCTCACCGAGATCTGCGTGGGCAGCAATCTTCTCGCGAACGGGGTGGTGGAGGCGCTGCTCCGCTCCAACCGCATGATCACGGTCATCCGCGGAATCTCCGCCAGGGAGGTGTATCTGTCTTCCCAGATCCTGTCCAAATTCATCCGTTCCGAGATCAGTTCCGGCAGGAGTTCAGTCTGGATCGCCCAGCGCGAAGGGCGCACCAAGAACGGGCTGGACGTGACGGAGCAGGGGCTGCTCAAGATGTTCGACATGAGCGGGGAAGGGGACTTCAAGTCCAATTTCCGCGAGCTTAACATCGTGCCTATGTCCATATCCTACGAATACGAGCCCTGCGCCTTCCGCAAGGCCAGGGAAATCCTCATCAAGCAGGTCACCGGCGAATATCACAAGAAGGAAGATGAAGACATGCACAGCATCCTCACCGGCATCCGCCAGTGGAAGGGCGGAATCCACCTATGCGTCGGTAAACCTCTGACGGAAGAGGAGATAGACCGTGCGTCCTGGTACGAGAAGAACGACCGCTACCAGGCCATCCGCCGCATTCTGGACGAGCGCATCATCTCCGGCTACAAGTTGTGGAAAACCAATTATATGGGTTACGACCTGATGACCGGCGGCACCAAGTATGTCGACAAGTATACCTCCGAGGATCTGGAGAAGTTCAAGGAGTATACCGAACACAAACTGAAGCGCACCGAGAAAAAGCTGGACAAGGACGCCCTGAGGGATATTTTCTGGCATATTTACGGGAATCCCGTGGTCGCCAAGGAAGGCTAAATGAAAATATTTCATATTTTTTTTCACAAAAACGACTATATTTGCATCTATATAACTGGAAATCACAAATATTCAATTAAATATGAAGAAAATTTCCCTGGCAGTTCTTGCCTCCCTGCTGATGGTCTTCCCCGTGAAGGTCGCCGCCCAGGAATACGACACTCCGGTCGTCGCCCCTGAAATCATCTCGCTCCCGGACACCACTACCGTTGCTGAAGAAACTCCTGCAAAGCCCGAAAAGGTGAAGAAGGAAAAGAAGGTCAAAGAGAAGAAGGTTAAGGAAGTTAAAGAAAAGAAAGCCAAAGGCGAGCGCACTTATGGCCTTGCCAACCACGTCGGCATCGGTGTTTCCGGCGGTCTCTGGAACGGCATTTCCCCTGAGGTTGGAATTCCTCTCGGCGGCCACATCGCAGTTCGCGGCGGATATAATTTCATGTCCAGCATCTGGAGCTATGAGAAAGTTCTCGACCTCGGCACCATCACCGACGACGACAACAACACATACGACCTGAGCAACATTCCCCTCAAGGCCAATCTCGCCACCCAGTACTATGGCCTGGCAGACCTCTATCTCTCCAAGAAAGGCAAGTTCCACCTCACCGTGGGTGTCTTCGGCGGCCAGAATCTCGCCCATATCACCGCAGACCTCACCAATGTGTCGCAGATCAAGCCCGAGGACTATGGCACCCTCGCCATTTCTTACAATGGAGCAAGCATTTCCACCGATGAAAACGGTTTCGTGCACGCATATCTGCGTCCCCAGAAGGCCATCATGCCTTACTTCGGCATCGGCTGGGGCCGTATTGTAAACCTCAAGAGCTGGCTCAGCCTGAGCCTCGATCTCGGTGTCATCAAGACTTCCGGTTTCGGTGTCTATGTCAGCGACTTCAAGAATAATAAGGATTCCCAGATTACCAGCGCAACCGTCGAGAACAAGGATACCTACGATTTCTCGAGTATTCCTCTGGTGGGCGCCAAGATAGGCAATCAGGACAAACTCATCGACAAGGCCGCTGCCGGAGAACTCCCTCTCCTCAAGGATTTCCTGCCTTGCGTAAAGCTCGGTGTCAATATCAGGCTCTTCTAACAGCAATCATTTAAATTATTTAACAATATGAAACTATTAAAACTTTTCACCATTGTCGCATTTGCAAGCGCACTGCTTGTTGCCTGCGAAAAGAACGATCCCAAGAAACCTGCACAGGAGCCCGTCCCTTATGAGACCCCCGCTCTTGCAGAAGCAGCCGCCAAGGTGGTTTTCCCTGCATCCGCAGTCGTGACCAAGTCTGGCGAGACCGTAAAATCCATTGAATTCACCGAGGCCGGATATGCCATCATCCTCAAAGAGAAAGTCAAGGCAGATGACGGCACCAACGCATTCGTGACCACTTACACCTTCGAGCAGGGCATCTACAAGATCGTCGGCTTCGGCAATGTAGAGATCAAGAGCGGCAAGGTTACCATCACCCAGGTTGCCAGCGGTGAAGAAGCTCCCGCAGAGAACTACGATGGCAATGCAACCGTTACCAACGGATCCAGCTCCAGCGATCCTTTCAAGGTGTACTACTGCGCATGGGAGATCATGACCACCAACGTCAAGGTCGACGGCCCCGGCATCGGCTTCGACAAGCTCTTCAACAATGCAGCCCAGGCTTCCGACCTCTACGAGATCGCAAAGTATGTCAATGAGAAGAAGAAGGTCATCGACGCTGAGGAATTCAAGGGATACAAGGTAGAGTCCGTCACCCTTACCCAGGAAGGCACCATCATGGTGAAATTCGCAAACGACGTCAACTATGTCGGCACCATCGAAGGCGGCCTCAAGAGCAAGACTTTCGACTATGAGCTCGATATCGAAGGCAACTTCATGTTCAGCGCCAAGGCAAAGGGCACTCTCGATTTCGATGAGACCACCAAGATCTGCACCCTCGCAGTCAACGGTACCTTCACCTACAACAACGACAGCTACAAATCCACCGTTACCCTTACCCTCAAGCAGAAGGCAAACATCTAGTAGTCGTAGCTGATTCATACAGGGCGGGCACTTGGGTGTCCGCCTTTTTTTGTATCTTTGTGCCATGGCATACAAGAGCATAGATCAGTATGATCCCGAGGTGACGGAGCAGATTTCCTCCCACGTGAAGGAAATCCTCCGGCTGATAGGGGAGGACAGCGGTAGGGAAGGCCTTCAGAAGACGCCTGAGCGCGTTGCAAAGGCCCTGCAGTTCCTTACCAAGGGGTATGGCGAGAATGGCGCGCAAATCATCGAATCCGCCCTTTTCGAGGAGGATTACAAGCATATGGTGGTGGTGAAGGACATCGAACTCTTCTCGATGTGCGAGCACCATATGATGCCTTTCATCGGCAAGGCCCACGTGGCCTATATTCCGGATGGCAGGATCACCGGCCTGAGCAAGATCGCCAGGGTAGTGGAGACCTATGCCCGCCGTCTGCAGGTGCAGGAGCGCCTTACCGAGCAGATCCGGGACTGCATTCAGAACACTCTGCATCCTCTGGGCGTCGCGGTGGTGATAGAAGCCATGCACACCTGCATGAGCATGAGGGGAGTACAAAAAACCAACGCCGTAACAACGACGTCGGCTTTTTCAGGAGTATTCCTTGCTTCGGCCCGCACCCGAAACGAGTTCCTGGGCCTTATCAAGTAGCTTATTTGTTGATATTTACGTTGATCTGCGGGTAGCTGAACGCTATGCCGTTCTCGGGCAGTTTGGCGTAGAGGTTCTCGTTGATCCAGAAGTATACATCCCAATAGTCGGTGGCCTTTACCCAGGTGCGGGTCACAAGTTCGATGGTGCTTTCCTTGAAGTTGAGCAGGGCCACGAAAGGATCGGCAGCGCCCGGGGTAGTGGAGTCCAGAACCTTGGGGTTGGATTTGATGATGCCCAGTGCCACTTCCTTGGCCTTCTCGATATCGTTGCCATAAGCGATGCAGACATTTATGTCGACACGGCGTAACTCATTGATAGAGAAGTTGTTGATGTTGCCGCTGGAAAGTGCGCCATTGGGGATGAAAACCACTCTGTTGTCGAGAGTTACAAGCTTGGTGCTGGTGATGTTGATTTCGCTCACGGTGCCCAGGAAGCCCTGTGCCTCGATGAAATCACCGGCTTTGATAGGCTTGAACACCAGAAGCATGATACCGCCTGCAAAATTCTGGACGGTGCCGCTCAGGGCCATGCCGATGGCCATGCCGCCGGCTGCCAGCAGAGCTGCGAGAGAGGTCGTGTTGATGCCCAGGGCTCCGATGGTGATGATGATGAGAAGCACCCACAGGGTGATGGAAACCAGGCTCTTTACGAAAGATGCAAGAGCGGCGTCGGATCCTTTCTTTTTAAGGCCCTTGGAAACCAGTTTGACGATTTTCTTGATGATCCATCCGCCAATGATGTAGATGGCAAGGGCTGCAAGGACTTTAAGACCGAACTGGAGGGCCTGCTGACCAAGATTCTGAAGAAGGACGTTTGTGTCTGTGTTCTTGATGACTTCAAGAGTCTCGGCAGTCTTTGCCTGGATGGAGTCGGCCGTGAACTTTTCGACAGCCGCTTCGGCTTGTAAAATAGGTAATAACATGGTATAGGGGATTGATTAATATCTATAACTTAACATAATATAAATTGTGTAACAAGAGTGATTAAGCAGCCGGATTAGCCCCGGGCACCTACAAATTTAAGAAAAAGCTATTATATTTGTATGTTATGAAAAGATTGCTGCCACTCATTTTTTCGTTTTTGCTTTTTTCGTGTGCTGGCACCGGCGGAGACGACAATCATTCATCAGGTATTCCGTCCGTTCCGACAGGCGTAAGGGTCAGTTCCCAAACTTCGCATTCCGTAGTTATGGTGTGGGATGCAGTGGATGGCGCCGAGTCCTACAACTGGAAGCTCGACGAAGCTTCCGCCAGCGTCAAGAACGGCACCACGAGAAACACGAATATCATTATAGACGGCCTTTCGCAAGGGTATACGTATCTATTTGCTGTTCAAGCGGTCAGCTCTGGCGGCAGTTCTGAATTCTCAGCTGCCGTCACTTTGGATTTCGGCGGTGGGTCCACCGACCCCGCCACTCCGGATCCGGGAACCGATCCCTCCGCCGGCACGGCCATCTGCGTCGACTCTCCCCTGCTGCTGGATCTGTCTTCCACCCCGGAACTGGGTTCTTCCGGTTTTATCAAAGTCTTCGATTCTGCTGATAATCAGGTAGATGCAATAGATCTTGCGGATCTCGCCACCGTCACTATACGCGAAGATGGCCAGATGATCCCCAAAACCCGTATCTACATCGCCGACGGAAACACTCCGGCGTATGTCTTCAACACGTTCATGGACGCTCCCAAATGCTCCGGCCGCTGGCGCCCCATCCACTATACTCCCCTGCGCCTGCACGCGAAAGCCCTCGAGATAAAGCTTCACAGCGGTGTTCTGGACTTCGGAAAGGAGTATTACCTGACCATGGATAAGGATGTGATAAAAGGCCACCCGGGCCTGTCCAAGGGCGATTTTACCTTCAAAACCAAGGCGAAACCCACATCCAGTTCCGAGCTTAGCGTGCGTCAGGACGGAAAGGGTGATTTCTGCACAGTGCAGGGCGCCGTGAGCCATTCTGCTGTCATAGGTAAATCCAACAACGTCGTAATCAACATTGCTTCAGGCACTTACAACGAGACCGTCTTCGTCCGGGACAAGAATAACCTCACCCTCAAAGGAGAATCCCGCGACAAGACCGTCATCGCCTATGCAAACAACGAAAGCTATGAAGGCGGCAGCGGTGGCAGCGCCACTTCCAAGCCGGTCGTGGGGCAGGCCATTCCCGTTTCCGGGGGCCGCGGAGTCATTCTTGCAGAAAGCTGCGACAACCTCTGCTTTGAGGGTCTTACGCTGAAGAATACCTTCGGCCAGGAGAAAGGCCAGGCGGAAGTGATCTACTTCAACAGCAACAACAAGCTGATAATAGAGAACTGCGCCCTGCATTCGCTTCAGGATACCTTCCTCTGCAAAGGCAGCGTATATGTGCATAATTCGCTCATAGCGGGCCATTGCGACTTCATCTGGGGCTATCCCAAGGCCTGCCTCTTCGAAGACTGCGAAATCCGCGCGGAGGCAGCAGGATACATAGTCCAGGCCCGCGTGCAGAATGCTTCGGACAAGGGTTTCGTGTTCCTGAACTGCAAATTGACCGTCGCATCGGGAGTGAAAGACGGAAGTATGTATCTGGCGCGTTCCGCCGGGCAGAGCAACGCTTACGACAACGTAACCTTCGTGAACTGCACCATGTCGCCGGTAATAGCCGCAGCCGGCTGGTACGGCAATCCGGCCCCGAATCCCGCCCCTCCCACCGCCACTTCTGGATGGAAGGAATATGGCAGCAAGAATGCATCCGGAGCGGCCCTGAGCGGCCATAGCAGCAACGGCAAGTACCTCAGCTCCGATGAGGCGGCAGCCTTCTCGAGCAAGTCTGCAGTGCTTGGCTGGTAAATGATAGAGATATGTCCAGGAAAAGAGTAGATATTATATTGGAAGACATAACCATCGAAGCCGTGGCGGCCGAGGGCAAGGCGATAGCCCACAGCCCTGAAGGCCAGGTGATATTCGTTCCTTTTGCCGTGCCCGGCGACGTGGTGGACATCCGTGTCATAAAAAAGAAGAAGAATTATCTGGAAGGCATTATCAGCGCCGTCAAACAGCCATCCAAAGACCGTCTGGAGCCCTTTTGCAAGCATTTCGGCGTTTGCGGAGGTTGCAAGTGGCAGCCTCTCCCCTATTCCATGCAGCTGGAGGCCAAGCGTCAGCAGGTATACGATCAGCTGGTGCGCATAGGCCATCTGGACGTGCCGGAAATCCTCCCTACGCTGCCTTCCGAACGCACGAAGTTCTATCGCAACAAGCTGGAATTCACTGCCTCGGAACGCCGCTGGATACTCCCGGACGAAGAACCGGAAGGGCTTACCGATGCCCAGCGCTGCGGTCTGGGGTTCCATGTGGGCAAATTCTTCGACAAGGTGCTGGACCTGGACGAATGCTGGCTGCAGCCTGAACCCTCGAACTCCATACGTCTGTTTGCAAAGAGGTATGCCATAGAACACGGCATCCCATTCTACAATATCCGCGAGAACAAGGGCATCTTCCGCACCATCTTCGTCCGCACCAGCGAAAGCGGGCTCACCATGGCCATAGTCTGCTTTGCATGCGAATTCAACGGGCGCAAGGCCTTCCTGGATGCTCTGGCGGCGGAGTTTCCGCAGATCAGCTCGCTCTACTACATCATCAACTCAAAACTGAACGACAGCATCTCGGACCAGACCTGCATCCTTTACAAGGGCGATGAAGCCATCTACGAAGAAATGGAGGGCCTCCGCTTCAAGATAGGGCCGAAGTCCTTCTACCAGACGAACACCCTACAGGCCTACAATCTTTACAAGGTTGCCCGGGAATACGCCTGTCTGAAGGGAGGTGAAGTGGTCTACGACCTTTACACCGGCACCGGCACCATCGCCCAGTTCGTGAGCCGCAAGGCATCGAAAGTGATAGGAATCGAATATGTGCCGGAGGCTATCGAAGACGCAAAAATCAATGCTCAGGCCAATGGAATCGATAATTGCTCCTTCTATGCCGGGGATATGAAAGACGTGCTCACCCCGGAGTTCATCGCAGAGCACGGCAAGCCCGACGTGATGATAGTGGATCCCCCGCGTGCCGGCATGCATCCGGACGTTGTCAAGGTCATTATGGAGGCCGCTCCTGGGCGTATCGTCTATGTGAGCTGCAACCCCGCCTCACAGGCAAGGGACCTTGCAATGATGTCCGGAATGTATGAGATAGTTGCAGTGCAGCCCGTGGATATGTTTCCCCATACCCAGCACGTCGAGAATGTTTGCAAATTGCAATTAAAGAAGTAACTTTACAAGATGTTTCTACAGATAGTTATTTTGTTGCTTGGCCTGCTGATGGTAATCGGCGGTGCAAATTATCTGGTGGACGGAGCTTCGTCCGTTGCCAGGAAAACCGGAATCAGCGAATTCGTCATAGGTCTGGTGATAGTGGGCTTCGGCACTTCCCTTCCGGAGCTCGTGGTCAGCATAACCGGCGCCATATCACGTAATTCCGACATCGCCGTCGGCAATGTCATCGGCTCCAACATCTTCAATACCAGCCTGATACTTGCTTTTTCCGCAATGATTGCCCCGGTGGCCATAACCAGGCAGAATAAGTTCCGGGACATTCCTCTGACCATACTACTGACCTTCCTGGTGGTCTTCCTGGGCAAGTACGGTGGATTGAGCAGGCTGGACGGTATAGTGCTGGTAGTCCTTTTCGCGGGCTATATCTTTTACAGTTTCCGCACGGATTCCATCGAAGGCGTGGAGCAGGAGCAGTCCGGAAAGGTCCTTTCTTCGTTCCTGTCCTGGGTCATGATAGCAGGAGGCCTGGCGGCATTGATAATCGGCGGCCGCTTCTTCGTGCATTCTGCCGAGAATCTTGCCCGTATGCTCGGCGTCAGCGACAAGTTCATCGCGATCACAGTTCTTGCGATGGGCACTTCCCTTCCGGAATTCATCACCAGCATAGTTGCACTCGCAAAGAAACGCAGCCAGCTGGCCCTCGGAAATATACTTGGGTCCAATGTATTCAACCTGCTGCTCATCCTGGGCTGCTCGGCAATCATCTCCCCCACCAGCTTTGCAAGAATCGACATTTACGACTACAGCGCCCTGCTGCTCAGCATAATCCTGGTATGGACAAGCGTTTATACCGGCAAGAAAAATGTGCTGGACCGCTTCGACGCCAGTCTCATGCTCATACTCTTCGCAGCATATATGACCAAACTTTTCATAACCCTGTAAACCTGAACCGAAATGAAATTCCAAGGCACCAGTTATAAACTGATGAACGTGGCCACCGGCCGCATCTTCGAAGACCGCGGATGGACCCTGGCGGATCCCGAGGCCACCTCCCCTTCCCTGGTCAGGGCGGTATACGAAAACAAGCAATTCACTCCCAGGGAGGACCTTAAGGGTCTTTATCGCTATGCCGAGTGGATGCCCATCAAGCGCACTCTAAAGAAGTCCTGCGCCCCTGTCACTTACCATAGCAAGGGCCTGGGCAAGTTCCTGGGGCTGGACAACCTCTACATTACCTTTTCCGGCTACAATCCCAAGATAGGTGCCAAGTTCCAGACCTGTTCCTTCAAGGAGACCGAGGCCTTCAGCGTATGCGCAAGGCTGGACAAGAAAGAAAAACGCACCCTCGTGGTGCAGTCCGCCGGCAATACCGCACGTGCCTTCGCGCAGGTATGCTCCGATAACAATATCCCCATCGTGATATGCGTGCCGTTCGACAACAGGCACGACCTCTGGTTCCGGCACAAGCTCAACCCCTGCGTCAAGCTTGTGGCCTCCCCTGCCGGCAGCGATTACTACGACGCCATCGCCCTTGGCGACAAACTTTGCCAGGATTCGCGTTATTTCGCCGAAGGAGGCGCCAAGAACGTCGCCAGAAGGGACGGAATGGGTACTACCCTTCTCTCGGCCGTAGAGGCCATAGGGCGCATTCCTGATGCCTATTTCCAGGCCGTAGGGTCCGGCACCGGAGCAATCGCCGCATGGGAGAACAACCTCCGCCTGATCGAGGACGGCCGCTTCGGCACCAACAAGATGAAGATATTCGTGGCCCAGAACAAGCCCTTCACCCTTCTCCACGACTCCTGGAAGGCTGGAAGCCGGGATCTCGCGGCCCTCGAGCCCGAAGTGGGACGCCGCCAGGCCGAAAGCATCCTTGCCAAGGTCCTGAGCAACCGCAAACCCCCGTACAGCCTCGCAGGCGGCCTGTTCGATACCCTCCGGGACAGCAACGGCGACACCTTCCTCGCCAGCAACGACGACATCATCTACTGGATACTCCAGTTCCGCAATCTGGAGGGATACGATATCTTCCCCGCCCCGGCCTGTGCAGTGAGCGCCCTGGCCACCGCCATCCGCGAAGGCAGAGTGCATAAGGAGGATGTGGTCATGCTTAACATCACCGGCGGAGGCTCGCTTGCAGCCATGGGCAAGGGCTACCATCTCCTCGAGCCCGAACTGGTGCTCAGCCCGGAACTCTCTGCAGACGAAATAATAGCAAAGGTGGATTCCCTGTTCTAGAACTTCAGGTTAATACCCATATTAAAGGCACAATACCAGGCGTCGTTACGCTTGATATTGTGTTTTGGTATATAGGCCTCCTCTACCGGATCCCAGATGTCCGGACGGTCATATACCGCCCTGGCCCCTATCACCACGGCAACGCTGCAATGAGGCGCCATATAGAAGGAATAGCCGGAACCGACCTGCATCTGGTTGCCAAGGCTGTTCGTGCGGCCCAGATTGACGCCGACGTCCGAGAAGAAGTAGAATCCGTCGGTATCCATTCCGGAAAGATAATAGTCTGCCCGTGCAAGGATGGGGACCGAGCGGATGCCGCGGTCGATGCCCTGATATCCGGACAGGAGGCTGAGCATCAATCTGTCGTTGATGTTGTAGCCGACGGAGGCAAGCACATAGGCATTGGACTGCGCCATCGACGACCAGCCTTTCTCGTTGATGCGGAAACCGATGGAAGGATCCAGGTAATTGAAATGGCGGAATGTGGCTGCGGTAAGGGAATAACCCCATTCCAATCCGGGATGAAGACGGCTCAGGAACTCCTTCCCTCCGGCATTGGCGGAGAGGCACAGCAAAATGGCCGAAAGAAGTGCAAGCGTCCGTTTCATCAGAATCTCATCATCAGTTTAAGGGATGGAATCATGGCCTGTAGCAAGCCGTTGTTGTATATGCTCAGCTGGGTATGCCCGTCGCTGTTCCCCAGAATGAATCCCAGCGATGCATCATTGGCCAGTTCAATGTCTAAATTGCGCTTGAAACAGGCCCTGATGGCGAAGGATATGTCTGCAGTGAGGATGAAGCCCAGGTTGGTGTGATTGTAATCCCTCACGTAGCCTGTACTCGCCCCCGGCCCCAGAAAGAAGTCGAAGCGGGCGTACTCGGATTCGACGCTGGTCAGGCGGTTATAGTGCAGATAAACGAATTTCACCCCCGCATCCTTGTCCGGGTCTGTAATCATCTGGTAGATATCTGCGTATACGGTGTAGGAATTAAGGATGTCTGCACCTGCGAGATAATCCAGACTGATGCCGAACCCTTTGGGAGAGCTGTATAGCCCGGCGCTGATGCCACCCTCCTGGGCTGTAGCTTCGTATGCGGCGAAATGCATGACAAAGCAGGCCAGTGCAAGGAATATCGACTTTCGGGCTTTCATCAGGTTCGGTTTTGTTTACGAAGTTAAAAAATAATATTGGTTTTTAGCCCAAAAAACCATAAATTCGCATTTCAGTGTACCAAAACCGATATCAAGAATGAGTGTTGAAATCAAAGTAATCGACCCATCCGTGCGAAAACAGCTGAGGCAGTTCGTGCTTTTCCCGGAGCTGCTCTACAAGGACAATCCTTATTATGTTCCTACCCTTGTTTTCGATGAGATGAGCACGCTCGACCCTTCCAGCAATCCCGCTTCGGATTTCTGTGATCAGGAGCTTTATATGGCCTACAAGGACGGCAAACCAGTCGGCCGGGTCGCGGCCATAATAAACCGCTGGGCCAATGAGCATTGGAAGCACGACGAGGTGCGTTTCGGCTGGTTCGACACAATCGACGACAGGGAGGTTTCGGCCGCCCTCATCGCCAAGGTGGAGGAGTTCGGAAAAGCACACGGGATGACCCATATAGTCGGTCCCCTCGGTTATACGGATTTCGACCCCGAAGGAATGCTTGTAGAAGGTTTCGACCAGCAGAGCACCATGCCCCTTATCTACAACCATCCCTATTACGTGCAGCATATAGAGGCACTCGGTTTCAAGAAAGACGCCGACTGGCTGGAGTACCGCATTTTCGTCCCGGACCAGATGCCCCAGAAGTTCACCAGGGTCGAGGAGATCGTGAAGCAGAAATACAATTTCAAGGTGCGCCCTGTCACCCGGAAAATCATCCGCAAGGAGAACTATGCCCAGAAGCTCTTTGCGCTCATAACAGACACATACAAAGAGCTTTACGAGTATACCATCCTGCCCGAGAACCTGGCGGACAAGTATATCGGTTTCTATCTGAAGATTCTCGATCTCCGCTACATCACTTCCATCGAGAACGAAAAGGGCGAGATCGTGGCTTTCGGCATCACGATGCCATCGCTGGCCGATGCTCTCATCAAATCCCGCGGGCGTATCTTCCCCTTCGGCTGGTGGCATCTGCTCAAGGCTCTGTTCATCAAGCGCAGCGAGGGCGCGGAACTGCTCCTTATGGGTGCGCGTTCCGATGTCAGGAAGACTGGCGTCACTGCCATGGTGGTGTGCGATATGATGCGGAAATACAAGAAGTTAGGTGTAAAGTGGGCGGAGAGCAACGCCGAACTTGAGGAAAACCATAGCATACGGAATCACTTCGACGCGTTCGAACGCATCCAGCACAAGCGCCGTCGTTCTTATAAAAAGGAGATAGTCTGATGAACGGATTGTTGCCTCCCCTGCCCGAACGCCTGCGTCCGCACAGTCTCGAAGACTATGTGGGCCAGCAGCACCTTGTCGGGAAAGGATGCATACTCCGCAACATGATCGAGAGCGGCAACCTCAGTTCCTTCATACTCTGGGGCCCTCCCGGGGTCGGCAAGACCACCCTGGCACGCATAATCGCCGACAGTTGCAAGCGCGAATTCTTCACTCTCAGCGCAATCAGCGCCGGCGTGAAGGACGTCAGGGATGTAATCGATGCCGCCAAGTCCGGAGGGATATTCTCGCAGTCTGCAGCCCCGGTTCTGTTCATAGACGAAATACACCGTTTCAACAAGGCCCAGCAGGATGCCCTTCTGGGAGCGGTTGAGGCAGGCACGGTTGTGCTGATCGGCGCAACCACCGAAAATCCCTCTTTCGAGGTGATCACCCCTCTCCTCTCCCGCTGCCAGGTGTATGTGCTCAAGAGCCTGGAAATAAGCGACTTGCAGTTGCTTCTGGATCGTGCTCTCCAAAAAGACGAGGTGCTGAAGGAACGCAAGATCGAGGTCAAGGAGACCGACGCCCTGTTCCGCCAGTCCGGAGGCGACGGCCGCAAACTGCTGAATATTCTGGAGCTGGTCGTGGATTCCCAGGCCGGAGCCAAAAAGATAGTCATCGACAACAAAAAGGTCACGGAGTGCCTTAACGACAGTGTCGCCATCTACGACAAGGACGGGGAGATGCACTTCGACATTATCTCCGCCTTCATCAAGAGCATCCGAGGGTCCGACCCCAACGCGGCCATCTATTATCTTGCCAGGATGCTGGACGGCGGGGAGGATCCCCTTTTCATCGCCCGCCGCCTGTGCCTGAGTGCATCGGAGGATGTGGGCCTTGCCAATCCCAATGCACTGCTGCTGGCGAACGCCACCTTCCAGGTAGTCAATCAGATAGGCATGCCCGAGGGACGCATCCCGCTTGCCGAATGCACCGTCTATCTTGCATCCTCTCCCAAGAGCAATGCCTCGTATATGGCTCTGGAAGAGGCCCTTGGAGTGGTCAAGGAAGACAGAACCCGCGCGGTGCCCCTGCATCTTCGGAATGCTCCTACCAAGCTGATGTCCGACCTTGGCTATTCGGACGGATACAAGTATGCCCACGACTACCCCGGGCACTTTGTGGATCAGGAATTCATGCCCAAGGGGCTGGAAGGGCGGGTGTTCTATCATCCTGCCCCCAATAAGCACGAGGATGCGCTCAAGGCCTACCTCCAGGCCTGCTGGCCCAAGTACTATACTAAATAATCAGAACGGATATCCGATTCCGAAGTGGAAAGCGTTGTTCGAGCCCTTCAGCCACTCCCGGGGCGATAGCAGATGATGCCCCTCTCCCCTCGAAGGCTCCAGCAACTGCATGCCGAAATCGACCCTGAGAAGGATGAATTCGAGATTCACGCGTAGTCCCGGGCCCCAGTCGGCGGCGATGCTGTTGAGTACGTCCCCAAACCTGAATGCGCCCAGACGCCCGGAAGGAGTATCTTCGTATTTCAGGTTCCAGACATTGCCGACGTCCGTAAACAGCGCGCCCTCCAGTTTCCAGAACAGCTTGAACCTGTATTCCAGATTCATTTCCAGCTTGATGTCACCCGTCTGGCTGGGGATTATGAAGGCATTGTCCTGAGGGGAATAACCAGGACCGAGTGCCCTTGCCTGCCATCCGCGCATGCTGCTGGCACCACCTGCGTAGAACTGCTTCTCGAAGGGCAGTGCAGAAGAATTGCCGTATGCAAAGCCCGCACCCGCCAGGATTCTGGTTGAGATGGCCTGCATGTTCTTCTTGCCAAAGCGCCAGGTCTGCCCGAAAGAATACTCCCCTCTTATGTATTGCGCGTAAGGGGATCCTCCGATGCAGTAGGAACCGTCGGAGTTGACGGACATGAAGCGGTTGAACAGGCTCAGCACATTGCCGGAGACGTCCATGCTGAGGCGGTGGAAGTGATAATCCCCCTTGGGGACGATCTCGGTGCTGGAGTTATAGTACAGCACCATCCCTATGCCGGCATCGAGGTGGTCCTGATAGGAATAGCGCATGTAGGGATTGCTGGCGAGCGTCTTGCTGAAGGCGGCATCCAGGCCGAAAAGCTTGACGAAATTCAGCCGGAGCGGATAGAGCTGATAGCTGATATTGTGCCTGGTGATGCCGGAGTAACCGTAGTTCACCGACACCAGGTTGCGGGTGTATTCCGGTCTGTTCTGGTGGTTGAAGGCGAGGTTCAGTTCCGTTCTGGGAATGGCTGAACGCCGGAAATAGCGGTACGGGAGCCCGAGGAAGCGGGGGAAGCTGAGACCTGCGGAAATTCCGTATTCGGTGGCGTGGGTGTCATCTTTCAGCTTGAACTGGAAATCCCCGTTGAAGCCCAGATTCAGCCACTCTCCCCCGTGGAAGATGTTCTTGTGGAAGAAACTGATCTGAGGGGAAATGCCCATCAGGCCGGAAGAGTTGCTGGAGCCTTCGAGGTTGATCTTGAAGCCCTGCACGGGGGAACGGGTGAGGTTGATGTTGCAGTCCACCGTGCTGCTGTCTGCCTGGCTCATCTCCACCGACACCCCGCTGAACACCTTAAGCGCGGAAAGGCGGCTGTAGGTGGTTGCAACGGTGCTTTCGCTGTACACATCCCCAGGCTTGACGGTGTTCAGGCCCTTCAGCACCGACTCGCGGAAACTGAGGTCCTTGGGGAGGCTGATGCTAACTTTGCCTATAGTATACTTATTCAGGGGAAGCGAGTTGTTGGCACTCTGCCCGCGTTCGAATTCCCTGACCCTGTATTTGAGCAGCGTATGTCCGCCGAGGGTATCGGCCTCGAAGGAGTAGTTGTTCGTGCCCAGGGAATAGTAGCCGATATTTCTGAGGCGTGATGAAGACCGCTGTGTCTCCCCCTCCAGCAGCTGCTCGGAAAGGTAGTTGCCGCGCAGCAGAGCGGCGACCGCGGAGGTGTCTGCATTGAAATCGCTGATAAATGGCTCGTACTGAGGCACTTCGAAGGCTATTTCATCGATGGTGTAGCGATCTCCCAGAGAGACGATATAGTGAACGGTGATTTTTTTGTTGTAGCGAACGGTGGCGGTGTCCACCTGGGCGGAATAATAACCCAGATAGCGCAGATGGTTGGTGATATTGTTGATAGAGGCGCCGACCGAAGGCTCATCGTATACAATTGGTGCGGTCCCCAGTTTATGGAACAGCCCGTCTTTTTTAGACCAGTTGTATACATACACAAACGGGTTGAAATTCAGCACTCCCCCTCCTACATCGTTCTGGCGTATGTAGTTGCGGATTTCGTTGCTGTTGAACTGGTCGTCGTCGGTGACGGTGATGATGTTGTCTTCCAGCTTGTACTGCCCTTCCTTCAGCACACGGGTGGTGCTGCAGGAGAAGCACAGAGCGCAAAGCGCGGCAAGCAGGAGGATTCGTTTCATATCTTACAAATATAACAATTATTTGCTTTTGTCTGTCCTTGAGTGTATTTTTGCATTGATGGAAACACTGAGCAACAACGAAATCTGTATGATCCGCTCGCTGCGGGAAAAGAAATTCCGGGATGAGCTTGGCCTTTTTACCGTGGAGGGCGAGAAAATGGTGGCGGAGCTTGCTTCTTCCGGGCTGGAAACCGTCCTTACCGTGCACCGGGAAGAGGTCGGAGAAAAGGTAATGGAAAGGATCAGTTCCTGCAATACCCCGTCCCCCGTGCTGGCGGTAGTGCGTAAGCCCGCTCCGGCAGTCCACGGCGCCACCGGCCTTTGCCTGGCCCTGGATTCCGTGAGGGACCCCGGCAATATGGGCACCATCCTACGTCTTGCGGACTGGTTCGGCCTTGACTGCATCTTCGCATCGCAGGACAGCGTGGAGGTCTTCAACCCCAAAGTGGTTCAGGCATCGATGGGGGCCATCTTCCGTAAGAAGCTGGTATATTGCGATATAGCCGAAAAATGCGCGGAGTTCCGCGCTGCCGGGCTGGAGGTCTTCGGCACCTTCCTTAACGGAGAGAACATATATGAGAGCTCCCTGCCGGCGGAAGGCCTGATAGTGCTCGGGAATGAATCCAACGGCATTTCGGATGCGGTTGCCGCGGAATGCAGCAGGCGCCTTACCATACCCACTTTCGGTGGCGGATCCGAGTCGCTTAACGTATCGATAGCGGCAGCCATCACTGTGTCTGAATTCAAGGGTCACGGCAGATGGAAGTAATATATCAGGTGCTCCCCCGGATCTGGGGAAAAGGCAAGTTCTCGGATTGGAACGCGAAGTCGTTCGATTATCTCAAGTCCTTGAATGTCTGTGCGGTATGGTATACCGGGGTGATACGGCATGCCAGCGGCCGGCCATATGTGAAAGGAGATCCGGGGTCCCCTTATTCCATTGAAGATTACCATGACGTGAACCCCTACCTGGCCGATGTGCCGGAAAAGAGGATGGAGGAGTTCGGAAAGTTGGTCTCGAGGACCCACAAGGCCGGCCTGAAGGTGATCATCGATTTTGTTCCAAACCATGTCAGTCCGGATTGCAACGATGTCCCCAAATACGACTACTGCGACTATGACTGGACGGACACCAGAAAAGTGGACTACAGCAGGCATGAGACCTGGGAGAAGATGCTGGAGATCGTCCTGTTCTGGGCTGCCAAGGGTGTGGATGGATTCCGCTGCGACATGGTGGAACTTGTGCCTCCGGAGTTCTTCAGATGGCTGATTGCACGGGTTCGCGAGCGCTACCCGAAGATGCTTTTCATAGGCGAAGCATACGACAGATCCAACTATCGCCGCTATATAAAAGACCTGGGTTTCGACCTCCTTTACGATAAATCCGGGCTGTATGACTACCTTAAGGCCATAATCTGCAACGGGGCTTCAGTCCGGAACATCACCCGCAACTGGCAGTCTCTCCAGGACCTGCAGCAGAACATGCTGAATTTCATCGAGAATCACGATGAGCAGCGCTTCGCCTCCCCCTGGTTCGCCGGCGATGCCTACAAGGCCTTCCCCGCCCTGGCGGCAGGTGCCCTTTTCAACGGTGCGTCCTATATGCTTTATGCCGGTCAGGAGCTGGGTGCAGACGCCTCCGAAGGGGCCGAAGGCAGGACTTCGATTTTCAACTGGACAGAGCCGGCAGCCTTGAAAAAGCTGTCCGCCTATGTATCTGGTGGAAAAGGTCTTGCAGAGGATGACCTGATGCTTTTGTCGAGATATCGCGAGTTGTTCTCCCTGCTCTCGGATCCAGTGTTTTCAGAGGGCTTCAACTATGATCTTTGCTGGTGCAATTCCGTGCTCCTCGGTTTCGATCCCGAGAAGCATTTCGCCTTCCTGCGCTACAAACGTATGCCCCGCAAACGCAAGGCGGAAGCGAGGCTTGTGGTATGCAATTTCTCGGGAGAAAACTCCCGGATGCAGATCAATCTCCCGGAAGACCTCAGAGGCAGGAAGGAACTGGCCTGGCTGCCGTCAAGGGTGGAAGTGTGCGTGCCGGCGTGGGACTATATATCCTTGCACCTGTAGACAAAGCCCTTCACATCCACGCAATAAAGGCTTTTCCCGCTGAAGAAGAGGGATTCCGGCTCGTTGGGTATGCCGGCGGCGCTGAGATCCCTGGCCCACAGTTCCACTCCGCTTTCCAGGTCGTAGCAGACAAGTGCGGAATCTCCTGCCATCCCGTATACCTGATACATCTTTCCGTCCTTTATAACCGCCCCTTGAGTGGCAAGCCTGAAGGCATAGTTGCGACGGCCCTGGATATCGGCAGCGCTGATGCCAACCTCGCCATAGGAAACGGGAGGAAGCTTGAATCTGAGCAGCTGCAGGCCGTTTCCGCCGCGGGCGTCATTCCAGCTCTCGCGGCTGTAACCGGTGACATAGATCTCTCCCTTGTCGTTGTCCAGCACCAGATTGGGATACCAGACTCCCATGACGGCCGGTTCCGGAAGGGTGATCTTCTGAACCAGTTCGGCCTGGTAAGCCCCCTTCTTCCCGCTGATCCTGAACACGCAGATGCAGTGCTCCGCCCGGTTTTCCTGACTGACGTAGACCAGAGGCAGCCTGTCCCCTTTCTGAAGGTACGTGTCCGACACGCAGGCATTGTTGCAATGCCAGGTTTTCCGCCCTTCCAGGGGGATGCGCTGCAGATGCTCCCCCTTACGCAGGGAATAGACGTCTATGGCGGGAGCGCCGTCCATGAACTGGAAAATGCAGTCGTCCATTGCGACACCTCCCTGCCGCGATCCGGGGGATGCGCTGGTGGGTTTCTGCTGGAAAACGAGCTCGAAGCTCTGGGCATTTGCAGCCCCTGCCATGAATATGGCAATGCTTATAGTGAGAAATATCCTTTTCATACTTTGGCAAAGATACATTTTTTCTTAACTTTGCGTGCGTATAATTAAGAAACTTCACTTTTAGTTATGAAAGATTCAATAATCATCCTTTGCGGCGGCGGCCCTGCTCCGGGCATGAACACCGTCGTTTGCTCCGTAGCAAAAACATTCCTTTCCAATGGTTATCGCGTAATCGGCCTTCACGGCGGATATTCCGGGCTCTTCAGCAAGGCTCCCCGCACCGAAGACATCGACTTCTTCAAGGCAGACGCATACTTCAACCGCGGCGGTTCATATCTTCAGATGAGCCGTTTCAAACCTACGGATGAAGATTTCGAGAAGAACTTCAATCTCGAGCTCTTCAAAGACAACAACATCAAGCTGCTGGTCACCGTCGGCGGAGACGATACCGCATCCACCGCGAACCGTATCGCCAAGTTCCTCGAGGCAAAGCATTATCCCATCCACAACATCCACGTGCCCAAGACCATCGACAACGACCTTCCCCTTCCCGGAAACGCCCCTACTTTCGGCTTCAACTCCGCAAAGGACGAAGGCGCACACCTTGCACGCACTGTGTATGAGGATGCCCGCACTTCCGGCAACTGGCTGCTGATCAGCGCAATGGGCCGTAGCGCAGGCCACCTTGCCCTCGGAATCGGCGAGGCCACCCACTGCCCTATGACCATCATCCCCGAGATGTTCAACAAGACCGCCATCAGCCTCGACAAGATAGTCAAGCTGGCTATTTCCGCTATCATCAAGCGCAAGATCCTGGGCATTCCTTACGGCACCGTAGTGGTGGCGGAAGGTGTCTTCCACGACCTCGATCCTCAGGAGATCAAGAACGCCGGCGTCAACATGACCTACGACGAGCACGGGCATCCCGAACTCGGCAAGATCAGCAAGGCAGTCCTCTTCAACGATATCCTCGAGAAGGAATTCAAGAAGATCGGCCTCAAGATCAAGACCCGCCCCGTGGAGATCGGCTACGACGTCCGCTGCCAGGATCCTATCGGCTACGACCTTACCTACTGCACCGAACTCGCAATGGGAGCCTATGAGCTCTTTGCAAAGGGCGAGACCGGCTGCATGGTGTATGTGGATGCCGACGGCGAGGCTCATCCCCTCTACCTCAAAGACCTGCAGAATGCAGAAGGCAAGATTCCTCCGCGCCGCGTGAACATCGAAGGCGGCACCGCACAGAACTACTTCGCCCACATCTGCCACTACGTCACCCCTGCAGACTACGAGGCGGCGAAGAAGTATGTCCCCAACCCCGAAGAATTCGATTTCAAGAAGATTCTCGGCTGGTAGATGCAGAAAGAGGAAGCATATAGCAGGATACTGGAACTCAGGGGCATCCTGGAAGAGAACAGCCGGCGCTACTACGTCGACAACGCTCCCACGATGTCCGACTATGAGTACGACCAGCTGATGCACGAATTGGAGGCCCTGGAGGCGGATTTTCCCGAATTCGCCTCCCCGGACTCCCCTTCCCGCAAGGTAGGCAGCGACCTGGAAACTCCTTCGGAGCCTTCCAGCCGCGAATTCGTCCAGCGCCCGCACCGCTATCCCATGCTTTCCCTCGGAAACACCTATTCCATCGCGGAGGTGGAAGAATTCTCCGCACGTGCCGACAAAACCCTCGGCACATCCTTCACCTATTGCTGCGAGTTGAAGTTCGACGGCACGGCCATCTGCCTTACCTACAGGAACGGCAAGCTCGTGCAGGCGCTCACCCGCGGGGACGGAGTGGTCGGGGACGATGTCA
>CAMJJO010000012.1 GCA_946406095.1 uncultured Bacteroidales bacterium
GGAGATCTACTCCGGACTTGAGATAGAGCGAGCCGCTGAGGAAATCCCCTCCGGAAAGAATCAGACGGCCCCCGCCCCGGGCGGAAATATAGTCTATCGCAGCCTGCAGGGGAGCGGTGTCAAGGGTGGTGCCGTCAGCTTTGGCTCCGAAATCCGTTGCCAGAAAATCCTTTGCGGCTGAACTGACAGATACGGAAAGCGTGAGTAGCAATACAAGGATGCCGCGTTGTACGTTCATACTACAAATTTAACTTTTAGTCACGTAAAATACAAAGCGGCAGACCCTGAAGATCTTCATCCGCAGATGAAGAACCTATGAGGATAGTAAAATCGCCGGGTTCGACCTCCCATTTTTCGGCAGCACTCCAGCACTCCAGCATCTCCGGAGTGATCTCGAAAGTGAGCTGCTTGCTTTCACCAGGCTCCAGGAAAACCTTCTGAACAGCCTTAAGTTCCTTGACCGGACGAGTCACTGAGCCATATTCATCACGGATATAAAGCTGCACCGCCTCTGCACCGGCAACCTTGCCGCTATTGCGCAAAGTAACAGTAAGCTCCGCACAATCATCCGCATGCATCTCGCTCTTGTTCAGAGTGGGATTGAGATACTCGAAAGTAGTATAGCTCAGGCCGTATCCAAAAGGATAGAGAGGGGCGGATACTCCCAGTGCGAACTGACGGGAGTACTGTGAGTGCTTGTGATTGTAGACGCATTGGATCTGGCCGGCGTTGCGTGGCATGGTAACCGGCAGTTTTCCGGAAGGGTTCACCAGACCGAAAAGAATCTCAGCAATGGCCTGGCCACCCATCTGACCGGGCTCCCATGCATTCAGGATTGCATTTACGGAAGGATTCTCGGCTGCCCAGACCACTCCCAGGGCCCGGCCGCTCATAAGTATGAGCACGGTCGGGCGACCGCTCGCCGCGACCGCTTCCAGCAGTTCCTGCTGGCGGCCGGGCAGGTCGATATTGTCGCGGTCGCAATTCTCGCCGCTGGTGCGTCCGAAGGCGGAATAACGCTGGGTGTTGTCTCCAAGAACGAGGATGTTCACATCCGCCTGGCGTGCCTTGGCCGCAGCCTGCCGGATGCTGGCATCATCCACGGCGGTCACCCTTCCGCGGAAGGTCATAGTGTCTATCTTCGCACCTGGGCAAACCGCCTTCAGGCCCTCGAATACGGTAATCACATCATCGTCATCCTGCGGCACCACCCAGTCCCCCAGAATCGTCTGGCTGTCGCAGTTCGGTCCGCACAGAAAAATGCGCGGTGAAGCAAAATGAAGCGGCAGTACGCCGTCATTTTTAAGCAGGACAATACCCTCGCGGGCAGCTTCCAGCGAAGTCTGGCGATGTTCGGGAATGGCTGCAAATCCACGCTCCGAAGGAAGTTCGGGAATCGGATTCTCGAAAAGCCCCAACTCGAACTTCGCCTTCAGAATCTTCCCCGCAGCCTCGTCGATACGCTTTTCGGGAATACGACCGCTGCGCACCCCGTCCAGCACCGACTCGAAATAATCCGGCCCCTGCATATGCATGTCTATGCCAGCCTCCACGGAAACTTTGAAAGCCTCATCCAGGCTCGGCACCCAATGATGCATGCTATGCAGACGCTCGATATCCATCCAGTCGCTGACTACGAAACCGTCGAACCCCAGCTCATCCCTCAGCAGATCGTTCACCAGCCAGCTGTTTCCGTGGCATGGGATGCCGTTGATTTCGTTATGCGCGGTCATCACTGTGGCCACATGCGCTTCTTCCACAGCCACCTTGAAGGGTGGCAGATGAAGCTCGCGCAATTTGCGTTCACTGATATCCATCGGGGATGCATTCAGGCCGCCGAAAGGCTCACCGCCGGCAATCAGGTGCTTGGCGCAGGCCATCACCTTGCCCTCGGAGTAATTGCGCTCGCGCCCCTGGAGCCCCCAGATCATATACTTGCCCATCTGCGACACCAGCCATGGATCCTCGCCGAAGGTCTCTCCCATGCGCCCCCAACGGGCATCGCGGGCAACATCCAGATTTGGCGAGAATGTCCAGACCATGCCGGTCTTGCGCATCTCTATGGCCGTTTGCGCCCCTATTTCCTCCATAATCTCCGGACGGAAGGTGGATGCCAGGTTGATGTTGGTGGGGTATACCGTGCAGCCGGCACGCAAGCCGTTGCCATGAATGGCATCGATGCCGTAGAGCAGAGGAATGGCCAGGCGGGATTCGCTGGCGAGCACCTGTAGTGCGTGGGCCTCTTCACCGGTGAGCACGTGCATGAACGAACCCACCTTTCCTTCCCGGACGCGGTCTGCCAGATCGGGGTCTCCCAGATTCTCGTCGGACGCGTCTATGTTCTTGTATGGCGAGCCCTGGTCCGGCGGCACATAACAAGGGCCTACGTACTGGCACATCTGGCCAACCTTTTCTTCCAGGGTCATTTCCTTCAGGAGGAGTTTCACCCTCTTCTCCGCGGGCAGCGACGCATCGTGCCAATCGCCTGAAGAACAGGCGCTTGCGAGCACGATGACGGCTATCAAATAATATCTTTTCATTACAGCTGGATTTTCAATTTGAGCCCTTCACGGATGGGTGTCTTCACGGACGGGACCTTGAGGGTATTGTCCTCCCATGTCCAGTCCTTGGTCTTTACACCGTTCACCAGAACCTTCCGCGGTTTGGAAGTGCAACGGACCTCGAAAGCATAGTTGCGGGCCTCGGGGATGCCATTGTAGCTGCCTTCCACGGGGTTCACCGTAATATCGGCGGCCTTCCCTTCCTGGCGGCATTCGAACAAGGTCGAGGAAATTGCCCCGTTCTCATACTCGTAGCTCTCGCCGTCATCTTCGTACATGGTGAAACTGCTCTCTCCGTGAGGATATACTTTAATTATAAAGTCGGTCTGGGGCTTGCTGCCGATGAACTCCACTTCCGGCTGGGTGGGCACTATGGCGCCGTTGCGCACGAAGAACTGCCCTGCCCGGTTGTAGGGAAGCTCGCGGGTGACCACCTCTCCCTTGCTGTTCACAAGTTCGTCCGTCCAGACGTTGATCCACTCGCCTGCGGGGAGGTAAATGTCGTTGCTATAGGCACTTACGCAGTACTGATGGCCAAACATATATTGCAGGGCCATGTCGTCGCAGTTGCGGTCGTCCGGGAATTCCAGAGGCATCGAACGCACCATGGGCATTCCGGTAAGAGCACCCTCAAGTGCATTGGAATAGATGTAGGGAATGAACTGGTAGCGGAGGTTGACGTAGAACTTGTACATCTCCTTCTCCACCCCGGAATAATAGAACGGCTGCATCATGCTGAACCAGCTGTTCACCTGCACCCAGGGGAGGAAAATGCCGAAATGCAGGCCCTGCATCTCCTGCTCGCGGGGAACGCTCATCACGTCGCAGCTCAGATTCATGAATCCGCTCATTCCAAGGTTGTGCTGGTCGTAGAGGGCAATAAGACCGCCGCCATTGTCGCCGCTGTTTGCGGCGGTCCAGTGCTGGGTTCCGGCCCATCCGCCACAGTAGTGATGCCAGCTGCGCTTGCCGGTGTGCCTGCGGGTCATCGAGGCCACCTGCTTCACGAGCAGGACCTGGTTCAGGTTATGCATCTCCTTGTCGGTCAAGCCGTTATAGTATTTCCAGGAAGGATGCTCGTCGATGGTGCGGGCAGGATCCAGTTTGAATCCGTCCACTCCCATATCCATGAAGTTGGTCAGATGGTCCGGCCAGTGTTCCAGCCCGGACTGTGCACGCCCTTCGCGCTCGGCGATCAGGTCTTCTTCTATGATGCTGTGGTCATATTCCTCGCATAGCCAGAGGCCGAGGTGGATGCCCATGCTCCTGAGCTTGCCCACGAACAGGCGGGGATAGAACTTCTTGGGCATCTTGTCCTGCAGCCAGTAGGGCTCGGGAGAGAACTTGTCGTAATTCCACCTCTTTTGGGTGGAGAAGTCGTAGCGTTTCTCCATCCACTGAGGCTCCAGCCAGAAGAGGTCCACGGGCACTCCCATCTGGCGGAAATTGGCGGCGTCGGAAAGGATGGCCCACTGGTCTTCCCGCATATTCGGGCCGAATGCAAAGCCGTAGGCCCACTTGGGGAGCACATAGGTGCGGCCGGTAATCTGGGTGTAGAGATCCAGGATAGAGGGCATATCCGTGCCGAGCATCAGGTAGAAGTCCGCTATATCGGCGGTGTTGTAGATATTGAAGCGTTCGGGGTCGGTGCAGCCAACGTCGAAATGGCATTTGCGGGTGGTGTTGTCGAAGATTCCCCATCCGCGGGAGCTCATCATGAAGGGCATGGGAATCTCGGTATGCTGGTAAGCCGTCCACATCCGGAGCATCTCACCACGATGCTGGATATGCTCGCGGGAAGTGCTGCCTCCGCCGTAGAAGCGCTCGCCGTCCTCCATGCTTATGGAGATGATGCTGGCGTGGTCGGGATCCCCGGCTTCGGCAGTGTCACGCTTGTTCTTGCCGTTGGTGTCGTCCCCTATGATGCCGTCGTTCTTGGCAACCACAAGGCTGCCGAACTTGTCTATGACCGCCTCTGCAAGCGCTTTGACCTCGGGGCTGCCGGGCTCGCGGAAGAGTATATCCCGCACTATCACCTTGCCGGAAGCGTCCTTAAGTGTGACGGCGCCGTTGGAAAGGGCTACGCTCAGAGTACCCTTGGCAGTCTTGAAACTGATGGTTTCGTTAAGAGCTGTAGTATGGACTTTCACATCTCCCCAGTCGGTCTTCACCACCCCATAGCGGTTGAGCAGGGCCTCTGGGAAACTGTTCTGGGTGGAAATGCTGATACGGAAGATATCGTCCTTGCAGAATTCTACTGCCATCGTGAGGCCATTGTCCAGTTTGATTTTATGAACAGGCTTTGCCGCCAGAGTGATTGCGGCACATGCAGCCATGGCGAGAATCAAAAAGAATCTTTTCATTATGTGTGTATTATTCAGCCGGTTTGATGTCTGTGCCTCCGGAATTTCTGATGACGTTGAGAAGCCTGCGCTTGTTCAAGTCCACTTCGCCAGTCATAAATTGGGGTAGATTATACGAGAACATGAGTTTCTTATAGTATTCCACGGGATTTCTCTGCGGAAGCAGGAAGGGTTTCGTGGCATTGCCATTTTCGTCTATGTGGGAGAAGTAGAGCTTCGTGTAGAGCCCGTCATCCCTGCGGGAACTGAATACCATCCAGCGGCTGTTCGAACTCCATGTGTGGAAACTGTCCACGCTGTCGGAGTTGACGGCATCCATCGGTGCGGCCTTTCCGGTGGCCAGGTCTAAGAGCCACAGGTCGGCATCCTGATGCCAGATGGAGAAATTGCCGTATTCATGAAGGGTGAAGCAAAGATACTTTCCGTCCGGAGAAACCCTGGGGAACGAAGCGCTTTTTCCCATTGCAGGGGCGTCGAATACCGTTTCCAGGGCATCCCCGAAGGTTCTGGTAGCGGCATCGAAGGCTATTCGCTTGATGGCGTATTTCGCGTGATTGTACTGATCCGGCATAGGCGACACCGCTTCTGCACTGCAGAAATAAAGCCACTTGCCATCCGGAGAAAAGTAAGGGAAGGTCTCGAAATACTCTGCCGACTTGGTCAGCGGCGACCACAGCACCTCATGCCTTCCGGTGTCGTAGACAACCACATCCGAGGCTTCGTCGTAGACTTCGATCCTGTTGGGGCCTCCCGCGTGGAACACCTGCAAGGTCTTGTTCACGGAAAACGCGACCATATCCTCTTTCGGATGCCATGCTGGATACACCAGGGCGCTGATGGTGGAATCAGTCTTGGTGTTGAGTTTCTCCAGGATATCTCCATTGGCTAGTATGGTGCCACCGAATGCGGCTCGGACGTGAAAGACGAATTTGGAAGGATCACCCCACGAAGGCGTATGGCAGTTCATACAGTTGCCCCCGGTGAGCGTATTCTCCATTATGGCACTCTGGCGGTATGAGGTAAGATCCCTCTGGTAGATGCCCATCTGCTGCCATCCCTGATAGCCCGGAGGTATCAGCCGGTAGGACACATACGGATCTATTTCATCCTCGCTGACATAAATGCAGAACGGATCGAAAGACATCCACTGCCCATCCCTTTTTACTTGAACCGAGACTGTTATGCTGCCGCTGGCAAGCAGCCTTTTCCACTGGCTGCGCCTGAACAGGACGGCGCCGTTTCTCGAGTGAACCTTCTCACCGTTTGCAAACACGCGGCAGGGCTCATCGCCTAGATAGACAAAGTCGAGGGGAGCTATCACCGGTGGCACTGTCACCCCGGTATAATCCGGCTCTATAGGAGGCAGCCCGGCAATCCCGGGCAGATTCCCATCGACCCGGCTGCAGGCAGCCAAGGACAGAAGTATCGAAAGTGCTGTTATTAATCTTCTCATATCTGTACGGCTGTCAGGTAGTACCAAAAAGATCCGCGGAAACGCCCCGGGGCCTTGCCTCCATTCTGCATCGATGCCTGCTTGAAATCCTCGAAACGCCTGATGGTCTCGTGGGTGACTCCGTGAGACAGGCACCATTCCTCATCGAAATAATAGAGATTGCCCACGTTCCTCAAATACTCGCTTTGGAAGAGAACCGCCTCCTGGACATTGTCCGGAAGTGACTGGAGGGCAGGGCTCCCATAGAAACGGTTGACAATCTGGCAGACCGAATTCATATCTTTGGCCAGCATCAGGAAACTGAGGGCATAATCCATCGCACGTTTGTCTGACGGGTTGCTTTCCAGTATCCGGTAAAGCTCGGTCATAGGGTCTCCGTACATGGCAAACCCGCTGTCGGGGAAGCTTTTGCGCTTCGGTCCAAGGAAGGAATCATCTTCCACTGCTTCATCATTCCACAGGAAATGGCGCTGCTGCCTGGCCCAAGCGCGGTAGTGAGGCGCCTTTTCCAGGAGAGTCAGGTATTTGTCGGCGACTCCGTAAGATCCCCGCAGGATTTCTATGACCGCGTTCATTTTAAGCATCGCAGGGCAGAATCCGTTCAGGGACTGGAGAATGTTGAAAGCCACATCCTGAGCGGCGGCGATATTGCCCATGGCGAACATCGTATGAGCCTGAGTCACGTCGATACTCCGCTCTTTGTGGGCAATGACTAGGGAGATCGGGCCGCGCTGGTCGTATTTGAAAAGATCCTCGCAGAGCTTTCCCTTGTAGGACAGGGCCATATTCAGATAATTGGCGGTCAGCGGACGCCATTCCGCCTTTTTGCAGCATTTGATTAGACCGTCCCAATCTTCATTTACCGTAAAGTGCTCGAACTGATAAAGGGCAGAAGTGTAGTCTGTGCAGTATTTGCCGGCGATGCGCTTGCTCACCGGGAGAAAAGCAATCAGCGACGCGCAGGCTATGGCGAGGCAAAGCCCCTTTCTGGGAGAAAGCAGCCGGAAAAGCCCGGAGATAAGCGCAACTGCCGGAATAGCGATCCAGGGAGCCCAATGCACGAACGGCATCGGAGCGTCGAGGTCGTAGAACAAGGCGGGAGTGAGTGCAGTATTCAATGTCGGAACCCAGGCGAAGGCGTATGCCGCGAACGCGCAGGCGAAAGCGACAGGGATGCTGGATGCGGAAGAGAATCTGCCCTTGAGACAATCGTCCAGGAAGGCAGTGACAGCGAAAACAATTGCTGCCGGCCCTGCGGCAAAATACAGGAAGACTGTAATTACGACAGCCCGCCAGGCTCTGCCGGATTCAAGCTTGATATACCAGGCCAGTGCGCCCAGGCACAGCATCCAGGACACCACTGCATCGAAGTGCAGGGCACCGTCGGTAATGCAGGCACCCATCAGCAGCGCCGGCACCAGGCAAAGCGGGAGCAAGCCCCAGTCGGAGGCGGATCTGCGGAATGCAAGCCAGGTAATGAAGGCAGATGCTGCAAGAAGGATTGAAACAAGCACGCACGCGAGCGCCGGATTCCAGAAGAACTGGACAATGAAACGGCCGATCAGTGTAGACAGACCGCCTACTTTGAACAGAACTCCGGCAATGTATGCTTTATCGAAGAGGAACAGTTGCTGCTGTTCCCTGTAAGCGAGTATATAGGGCAAGCCGGTTATCATCTTGTCCCAAAGATACCGCTTTTTTTAGAAAGAATCAACAGGTTCGGATATGCCCAGGAAGTAGGCATATTGATTTGGTCCGTTGGCAATGATTCTGTCGCAGTATTCCTTTTTGCCCTGTGCGTCAAGATAGCGGGCGCCTGCGATATTGTCGAGATAAACGGGTTTTCCGGAAGATGAGGAAAGGAAATTGTCCCGCACGAATATATACCTCACGGTTTCAGACAGTTTCTTGCCGGAAGCATCCGGAGCCGAAGCCCGGCACTGGAGAACGCAGATGCTGTCGCAGTCGTAAATCGCTTCGATATCGGTGATGGTGGGTGCTCCGACCGTTCCCATATACTGCGTCATAGCAAGTTCCAGCCTGTGCGGGAAATATTTTGTCGCTTCCTTATAGAGACTGCCTCTGGATGAATTGCAGCCAGAAAGAATGAAAAGGAGCGGAAGGCAGATCAACAAAAATTTTCTCATATATAATTATAAAGGACCGGCCCCTTTCAGAGCCGGTCCGTAAAGAGTATCAACTATTAGTATCCGTAGTTTTGAGGGATTTCCTTGTCCTGGTTAGCCGAAATAATTGCGGCAGGAATAGGGAACACATAGTTGTGAGGCTTGAAGTTGCTGTAGTGACGCGTCTTGCCCATCTTGTCGGTGTAGGCGACACGGTCGCCGGGAGCGCCTTCGTAGCCGAAGCCATACTTATGCACGCGCTCGTACATATAGTTGGTGGTGGTCACGTTCTGTTCGCCGGGCACGTAGGTGGCCTTCGGGTTGCAGGTCAGACGGTTGAGGGTGATCCAGCGCTGCTCTTCGCCGAAGAGTTCGCGGATACGCTCGTCCATGATGTAGTCGATGTCGACCTTGCTCGCAGCGACGGGTGCCGCACCTGCGCGTGCGCGGAGCACGTTGATGTCGGCGGCCGCCTTATCCTTCTGGTTCTTTGCGAGGTAAGCCTCGGCACGGAGCAGATAGGTCTCGGCGATACGCACCATGTACCAGTCGCAGTCGTAGCAGTTGTTTCCGGTGGAACGGAGCGGGTGCACGTCGTCGGAGAACTTCCAGAAGCGAGGGGTGACGTTCATGGTGTCGGATGCGGTCAGCTTGTAGGTGTCGTCGCCTTTTGCCGCTGCACGGGCCTCGATGAGGGCCTTGACCTCGGACCACTTCTTTCCGGAAGGAAGCCAGGGATCGCGCTGGATCATGACCTCGGAACCGCGGAAGTCGTTAGGGTCATCCCACACGCTGCCGTTGATGTCGCCGTAAGGACGGGTGACATATTCGGTGGCGAGGCAGGTCAGACCGTACTGGGCTCCGTTGCCCTGCACGCGGCAGGCGAGGGAGTCGATCTTGCAGCTGAGGTTGTAGGCGAGCTTGCGCCCTGCGGCCTCGGGAATGTCGGCGGCAGGATTGCCGGAACCGGCAGGAGCCACGCCTGCAGGATAGCAGGTTGCATCTGCGGTGAAGATATAGAACTTCACGCCGGCCTTGTCGACGCGGGTGCCGTTCTTTCCACCCATGGGGAGCCAGGGTGCCCAGCAGGCCTCCACGGGGGAGTTGTGGGTACGCCACCAGGAGTCGCCGGATCCGCCGAGAGTCCACTGGTCGGCGGCTGCGAAGTCGGACTGTGCAACCCAGAGAGCTTCCTTGTTCTCGGGATGGTTGGAGTTACCGTCGCTGGCGTCGGTGCCGCTGTTGGTGCCGGAGGTACGGAAGAGATCCCAGTATGCACCCTGAGGGGCTGCGAGGGAGTTGCCGTAGCGGTCGACAGCCTGTTCCTTGCGGTTGCCGAAGCGGGTGACCATCAGCTGGTGGTCGCCGTCGGTCTTGTCGATGACGCGGGTGGCGGCTGCGATGGCGCCGTCAAAGTCACCGACTGCGAGGCACATCTCGGCGAGATAGTGGCCTGCGACGGCCTTGGTGACGGTTCCCATCATGCGGGGAGTGGCGGGGAGGTTGTCCTCGGCCCACTTGAAGTCGTCCACGAGGTTGGCCCACACTTCTTCGCGGGGCATGAGGTCGTAGTCGTATTTGGCCTCGTTGGACATGTGCTTCGAATATGCCACGCCGCCGTACATGCCGGCGAGGACGCGGTATGCCCAAGCACGCATGAACACGGCCTCAGCACGGAGTTCCTGGCTCTTGGTCGCGGATGTATAGGTGATCTGGGGGTTCTGGTCGATCATGTCGACGACCGTGTTGGCACGGTTGGCCAGCACGTACATGTAGTCGGCCCAGTGACGGGCGTAACCGCTGGTGGGACCCATCGATCCCCAGTTGACGTTACCGGTCGCGCTGGTCTCGGTGAAGGTATCGAGGTTGCAACCCATAAGCATCCAGGAGTGGGTGGTACGCATACAGCCGTAGATCATGTACTGCACCTCGGCGTAGCAGGATGCCAGTCCGGCTTCCATGGCCGCCTCGGTCTTGAAGTATCCGTCGGAGTCGTCCTTGAAGGAGACCTCCTCGATGAACGCGTTGTCGTTGCAGGCTGTAAGGAGAAGAGCAGATGCTGCAAGTGCAGCGAATATTTTATTGATCTTCATAATTCCTGTCGTGTTAAATTAGAAAGTCAGGTTGACGCCGAAGGTGTAGGTCTTGTAGGCGCCGTTGCTGCCGTAACGGTCGGAACCTGCACCGGATGCGATTGTACCGGCATTCTCAGGATCGATACCGGACCAGTTGGAGATCGTGAACAGGTCGGTGCCCGCGAAGTAGACGCGTGCTCCGGCAAGGCCGATCTTCTTGGTGTACTTCTGGTCGATATTGTAGGAGAGGACGAGGTCCTTGAGCTTCAGGAACGAACGCTGGTTCCAGAAACGGTAGAAGAACTCGTTGTTGTTCTCGGTGTTGTTGTAGCCGTAGCGGGGGAATACCTTCGAAGGATTCTCCTCGGTCCAGGGCTTTACGCGGGCAAGCTGGTTGCCGCTGCCCATCGAGGTGCCGAAGGCGTTCGGGTCAAACCACAGGAAGTGGGTCTTGTCACCCTGTGCCCAGCGGAAGTTGAAGTAGAGGCTGAAGTTCTTGTAGCTCAGCGTGTTGCCGAAGTTCAGGGTGAACAGCGGGTCGGGGGAACCGAGGAAGTGCATGTCGGCGTCGCTGATCTTGCCGTCCTTGTTCCAGTCTTCGAACTTGATGTCACCGGGCTTGGCCTTAGGCTGATACTGCACGCCTTCCTCGTTCACGTAGTTGTTGATCTCATCCTGGCTCTGGAAGATGCTCACGCTGTAGTCGTAGGCGGAGCCGATAGGATGACCGACCTGGAGGGCATAGTAGCTGTCGAAGCCGTATGCCACCGCGTTGGCGACGTCATCGCCCTCTTCTCCCTTCCAGTTCTTGCCGAACAGGGAGACGAGCTTGTTGGCGTTGGTGTCGAACACGATGTTGCTCTCCCAGCGGAAGCTGTCCTTGCCGTTGCCGTCGACGTTCACTGTGTTGAGAACGAGCTCGACACCGTTGTTGGTCACGAGACCCACGTTGTCCCAGACCTCCTTGAAGCCGGAGAAGTAAGGGGCCGAACGTCTGACGACCATTCCGGTGGTCTTGCCGGTGTAGACGTCGAGGCTACCGTTGATGCGGTTCTCGAGGAATGCGAAGTCCAGACCCACGTCGAACTTCTCGGCGGTGGCCCAGTGCAGGTACTCGTTGGGGAGTGATCCGAGCTTGACGCCGAGGACGCTGTGGTCGTCCAGCCAGGTCATGGTGATATCACCGTTGTTGGAAGTGCTCTTCTCGATGGAAGCCTTGGTCGCGTAGGCGGAGACGGAACGGGAACCGTTCTGGCCCCAGGACACGCGCAGCTTCAGGAAGTTGATGGCGTCGATGTTCTTGATGAACTCCTCGTTGCTCAGCACCCATGCGCCGCTCGCGCCGAAGAAGTTACCCCACCTGTGGTTGGGACCGAAGGCGGAATAGCCGTCACGGCGGAAGTTGAAGGTCGCATAGTAGGTGTTGTTATAGGCGTAGTTCGCGCGGAAGAGATAACCAACTGCGGAAGTCACGGTGCGGGTGCGGCTGGGAGTCCAGGTCGCCGCCGTGCTGAGACCATAGGTCTTCAGGTTGACGGAGGAGGAGCTGTAGTCGCTGAATCCGACGGAAAGGCCGTTGCTGTTGGAATACTCACGGGTGTAACCGGCCATGATGTCGAAGTGGTTGGCGTCGATGTCCTTGTTGTAGGTCACGATCTGGTCGATGTTCCAGGCCTGATACTGGCTCATGGAAGTGGAACCCTGAACCCTAGCGAGGAACTTGGGATCGTTCGGGTTGTCCATGTCGGTGGTGACTTCGGTGTCGACGAAGAGCTCCGGACGGTTGAACACGTCGGTGTAGGAGCTGTTGCGCTGGCCCTGCATCGAGATCCTGTAGCTCAGTCCCTTGAGGAAGGGGAAGTCCACCTGGGCGTATGCCACGGCATTGAGGTTGGCGCTCTTCGTGCTGCGGTCGGTCCACAGGTAGGAGTCGCCCGCGCCGCTGCCCCAGTAAGGGCTCGCGGTGTTGCCGTCAGGTTTGCCGTTGTACCAGTTCTCGTATCCGGGCTGGATGGCGTGGACGAAGGAGAACGGGGTCATCCAGATTGCGTTCTGGATCTTTGCGGTCTGGCCCCAGCTGTTGGCATTCAGGTAGTTAGCCTTGATGCCCGCGGTGAGCCAGTCGGTGACGTTCATGTCGAGTTTCACCATCGCGCCGGCCTTCTCGTAGTCGTCACCCTTGCGGATGCCCTGCTGGCGGGTGTAGTCGGCGGACACGTAGTAGCTCACGCGCTCGGCGCGGCCGCTCACGCTCACGTCGTATTTCTGGCCCTTACCGGTGCGGGAGATCTCGTCCAGCCAGTTGGTCCATACGTTCGCGTTCCAGGCTTCCTGCTCGCGGGTGCTCAGCAGTTCGCCGGCCGCCGCGTCGAGGTTTGCATATTCGCTCCACTTCTTGCCGGTGAAGCTCACGTCGCCCGTGCCCTGCTTGCTGTAGAAGCGGTTCTTCAGAAACTGCTCCTTGTCCGTCACGAACTTCGGCATGCGGGTCCAGTCGGACCAGCTCCAGCTCGAATTGAAGTTCACCTGGGGCTTCGTGGTGGTGCCGCGCTTCGTGGTGATGATGATGACGCCGTTAGCGGCACGGGATCCGTAGATGGCAGCTGCGGAAGCATCCTTCAGAACGTCGATGCTCTGGATGTCCGCGGTGTTGATCGAGTTGATCGAGCCGTAGGAGAGAACACCGTCTACGACAAGCAGAGGCTTGTTGACGGACTCTGCGCTCTCGGAGTGGCTGCCTCCGGTAGGAATGGCGTTCTTACCACGGATGGTCATGGTGTTGGTGTTGTCGCCGCCCGCAGTCGTGGTAGGCATGTAGTTCAGACCTGCCACCTTGCTGGAAAGGGATGCGAGTACGTTCGGGTTAGGCAGAGATGCGAGGTTGGCGTTGTTGCCATAGTTCACGCTCTGGATAGCGCCCGACACGTCGCGCTTACGGGCGGTGCCGTAACCCACGACCACTACGTCGTCGAGGAAGAGGGTGTCCTCCTCGAGGACTACGTTGAGATTGCTGCGGTTACCCACCGCCACTTCGGCGGTCTTGTAACCGATGGAAGAAATGACCAGGGTGGCCTTGTCCGCAGCCTTCAGGCTGAAGTTACCATCCAGGTCCGTTACAACGCCGACGGTAGTGCCCTTGATCTGGACACCTGCGCCGACTACGGGCTCACCCTTGGCGTCCACGACCTTTCCGGTCACGGCGCTCTGGGCAAATGCCTGCACGCCTATCGTAAGCAGTGCAAGCGCAACCATAATGAAACGTTTTACCATAAACAGTTGTTAAATAAAATAGGTGTAGTTGTTTGTGTTCAATATCTAAGCAAACCTTTATGGCGCGCATAAAGGAAGTATTGTATTAGCCCTAATGTTCGTTAGTCAATGCTATGGTTGGTATAAATATACATACAAATATCCACAATTATTCTGTTAATTCCAAATCTATATATGAAAAACTTAAGGGACTCAATGCCGATTAGAATATTTTTTTAAAATGTATTGCCCTAATAGAACGATAGTTAGATTTTTTGATGATGAAAAATGCGCATTTTATGATACGCAGTGATGTATATTTTTGAAAAAAAAAGGTAAATTTGAAGGTTAATTATCAATAAGGACACATAAGCAAAAACCAATAAAACCTATTATTTAATTAATGTTTATGGTAAAACGTTTCATTATGGTTACGCTTGCTCTCCTGACTTTGGGTCTGCAAGCTTTCGCCCAGAATGTCGTTACCGGTAAGGTTGTCGACACGAAGGGTGATCCTGTACCCGCTGCGGGTGTCCAGATCAAGGGCACCAACAACGGTGTCGTGACGGACCTGGACGGTAACTTCAGCATCAAAGCCGATGCCGGTGCCACCCTGGTCGTATCTTCCATAGGTTACAAGACTGCCGAAGTGGCTGTCGGTAACCAGACAAACATCAGCATCGTTATCGAAGACGATTCCCTTCTGCTCGACGACGTCGTGGTAGTTGCTTACGGTACTGCCAGGAAGAGGGATCTCACCGGTTCGATGACAGCTATCAAGGGTGAGAACATCGCAGCACAGAACGTGTCTACGATCTCCCGCGCTCTCGAAGGAGCGGCTCCTGGTATCCAGCTGTCATCCGTCGACGGTCAGCCTGGTCTCGATATGGCCATCCGTGTCCGTGGTGCTTCTTCGACCATCGATGGTTCCGCAACCGCTCTCGTCGTCATCGACGGTGTGCCTGCACAGACGAGCAACCCGCTCTCTACCATCAACCCCTCCGATATCGCCAGCGTGTCCGTCCTGAAGGATGCAGCATCCACTGCCCTTTATGGTTCCCGCGGTGCTAACGGTGTCATCCTCGTGACGACCAAGAAGGGTGAAGGCTCTGGCAAGGCACAGGTTTCTTTCGATTCCCGAATCGGTTGGAACAGCGTAGGCCAGTTCGCAATGTCCAACATGACCAAAGCGTCGGACATTTACGAATTCGCATGGTTGTCCATCTACAACTCCTATCGCTATGGTGTGGACGGCTCTGGTGTTCCGAAGGTCGGTGCAGACGGTATTCCTTACACCAATTTCTCGAAACCTAACCACACTCACGAAGAGGCCGCCCTGTTCGCTTCCCAGCACCTTTTCAACTATGCAAACAGCGAGACAGGATTCTCCCGTAACACCCTCAGGAACGCTCTCGTTTACGATATCCCCGGTGTTACCTACGAGACTACGGGTTCCGGTACCAACAGGTCTGCCACTATGACCGGCGCATATCTGGTCAATCCTGACGGCAAGATCAACCCCAACGCCAAATACTTCCTCCAGAAGGAGAATGAATACAACAGCCTGTTCAGAAACGCATTCCGCCAGGAATACAATGTTTCCGTGAGGGGCGGCGATGCTAAACTAAACTACTTCGCATCCCTCGGCTATAACAGCGATCCTTCCTACATCCCCACCTCTGCATTCGGCAGGTACACCGGCCGTGCATCGGTCAACGCCCAGCCTTTGAAGTGGCTCAAGTTCGGTGTCAACATCGGTTACACCCGCTCCAAGACCAATGAGATGGCAACCCGTTACGGACGTAACCCTGGTTCCGCAGGTGGTAACGTTTTCCGTTATGTGAACGGTACTTCCAACCTGATTCCTATCTATATGCTGGATGAGAACCACAACTACGTCTATGATGCCAATGGCAATAAACTCGAGAATATCACCAACGGCACCGAGACCTATTCTCCTCTCGGCCCCACTGTGGGTAATGCATTCGGCAAGGGCGTGATGAATGAGTTCGCCCACAACAAGAACGAAACCATCCGCAGCATCTGGACCAGCCGTTCATATGCTCAGGTTCTCTTCAATGAAGACCTGAACTTCCTCGTCAACTTCAACTACGATTCCGACAATACCGATTATACGAGGTATCGTGCTGCAGGAACTTACAATGGCGGCAACAATGGTGGTTTGAACAAGACCCTCACCAACCGTTTCATCCTCAACACCCAGCAGCTCCTCAACTACTCGCACAACTTCGGCGATCACCACGTGGATGCAATGGCCGGTCACGAATGGAACGACGATTCCTACAATTCCGTGCTCTATGTTTCCGGTTATGAACTCATCCCCGATTGGGTTTCTGCCGGTAACTTCATCGCCCGTTACAATAACGGCGGCACCACCCTCAGCGGCTCTCCGGGCTGGACCCAGTATGTGCTCAGGATGGAATCCTACATCGGCCGTCTCAATTACAACTATGCCGAAAAGTACTATCTGAGCGGATCTATCCGTGAAGACGGTTCCTCCAAGTTCTACAAGGGCGACAAATGGGGTACCTTCGGCTCCGTGGGTGCCGGTTGGGTCATTTCCAAGGAAGGCTTCATGGATTCCACCAAAAACTGGATTGACTTCCTGAAGCTCCGTACCAGCTGGGGTGTCCTCGGCAACCAGAACGGTATCGGAACCTATGGCAACCATACCTGGACATATGCTGCTCAGGCATATACCCAGACGACCAATGGTACCGGTGTTCCTGATGGCTACAAGCTCACCAGCGGAAGCCTCGTGAACGAGCAGCTCACCTGGGAGAAGACAAGGGAGTATGACCTCGGTCTCGATTTCGCATTCCTGAATCACCGCATCAACGGATCCGTGGACTTCTATGACCACAAGACCCTTAACGGTTTCTACAATGCAGATTACTCCGCCCTCGCAGGATCCGGCAGCACGGCTCTGCAGCAGAATGCCGCCGTCCTCCGCAACCGCGGTTTCGAACTTGAACTCAGTGTTGACGTTGTCCGCACCAAGGACATCACCTTCAACGTGACCACCAACGGAACTCACTACAGGACCGTCCTTCTTGACGTTCCCGACGAGAATATCCCTGATAACACCGGCCTCGATATCCCTATGGGTTGCTGGCAATCCGGTGTGGCCGCATTCTCCAACTCCGGTACCGGAGCCGTCACTATCGGTTATCTCCGTGGAGAGGGACGCGACTGGTACAACATCTACCTTTATAAATATGCTGGTGTCGACAAGGAATCAGGTCTTCCTCTCTACTGGCACCGTGTGACCGAACAGGATGTTACCAAGGACAGTGCTGGTAATTATGCTCACGGCGGACGCTACTCCACCCTCAAGCAGGGAGACAACGTCAAGACCCTGGTCGCTGACGACGCATCCCTCTATGAGCTCGGCAGTGCAACCCCTGACTGGATCGGTGGTTTCACATTCAACTTCCGCTACAAGAACTTCGACGCTTCGGCACAGTTCGCATACCAGATCGGCGGTAAGTTCTTCTCGACCGAGTATGGTAACGGTATCTACAAGAGCGGCAGCGTTTCGGTTACTTCCGAAATGCCTTCCACCGACCTTATCGGCAACACCTTCGGAGAAAAGAATACCAATGCATACTTCCCCATCCAGTGGTGGAACAGCACATACTATGATGGTGCGACGTTCGGCTCCTGGAAGTACACCGATATGGCTCTCTTCACCGCTTCTTATCTGAAGTGCAAGAATATTTCCCTCGGATACACTGTTCCCAAGAACATCCTCAACAAGGTTAAGATCAACAGCCTGCGTGTATATGCGTCTGCCGATAACCTGTTCTATGTTTCTGCAAAGAAGGGTGTCGATCCGTCGATGTCCATTCTTGGTGGTTTCGAGGTTGGTCAGTATGTTTATCCTAACATGAGGACCTTCTCTCTTGGAGTTAATATTAATTTCTAAAGGATTGACTCGCTATGAATAATAAGATTAAGTTTTTCGGTTCAATCGCAGTTGCAGCTCTCACGGTGTTCCAGTCGTGTGCAGACAAACTCGATGTCACAAACCCGAACTCTTTGAATGACGAGCAGGTTAAGGAATTGCTGACAAGCACCGACGAGGCCAAGGTAGAGGCTACCCTGGCGGCAATCGGTTCCGGCCTCGAGAGCTTCATCTGCCTTGCTCATTCCACTTTGAGTGGCGGATTCTCGAACAATTACGCCAACGAGTTCTCGATGAACCTGTTCCGCGACCTTGGTTGCGAAGATATGGTTGTCGGTTATAACGGTATGTCCGTTACCGACGGATGGGCTGCTTACTATGTCCACCGTTTCGATCCCGCGGAGTATACTCAGACCGCTTCCAACTTCGGCTGGTGGTTCAGCTCTTCTTACATTATCTCGCAGGCCAACAAGTCGGCTACCTATCTGACCGATGAGGTTGCGTCTTCTCCGACCGCTCTTCCTTCCGTGAAGATGTATGCCGCTCAGGCCAAGACTCTCCGCGCCTATGGTTATCTCCAGCTTATGGAGCGTTTCCGCAAGGCCTACAAATACGGCGGAGCCGAGCAGCAGGGAATGCCTATCTATACCGAGTACAGGTATAATACTCCCAAGGCACCCAGCAGTGCAAAGGATACCTGGGAGTGGATTATCAAGGAACTCGAAACTGCCGGTCAGTATTTTGCTGCAGGTACCCATTCGGATACCGACGGCTATGTGGTCGTTGACCCCGCGGATCAGTCGACTTACTGGCGTATCGACCGTACTTTGTCCGATTACTTCCTCGCCCGTGCCTGCCTGGATTACGGCGACTACGAAAAGGCAATCTCGGCCTGCCAGAGGATCCTTGCAAAGTATCCTAACTTCATCCCCGAGGCCAACTACGGAGTTGACAATGCAGATATCGACAATATCGCATCTCCCACCAACACCGACTGGACCGCAGGTAAGAAGGAAGTGAAGAACGACGACAACGCATTCCTCTCGATGAAGAGCAATCCCGAAGCCATGTTCGGTTGGACCAATGATAGCAACCTTTATACCTACAGTTTCCTGAACAGCATCCAGGCCTCCAACTCTACCGGAAGCATTTTCCAGATCAGCCAGGATCTTTATGACAAGATCGATGACAACGATTACCGTAAGGCCCGTTTCACCGATCATGCCGTTTCCGAGTTCCCCTGGTTCACCAGCAACGGACACGCTCCCGCTACTCTTCCCAAGTATTCCAACCTCAAATACGGCGCAACCATCCACCAGAATGCCACCGAGCGTTCATTCAACACCGTTGGCTCCGATATGGTTCTTTTCCGTACTTCCGAAGTTTGGCTCATGCTTGCCGAGGCTCAGTATATGGCTGGTAAGGAAGCAGATGCGAAGGCTACCCTCAACACCCTCCTCGCAGCTCGCACAAAGGCCGGCAAAGCCCCTCTGACCTGCGCTACCTACAAGGGCAATCTTTCCACCTTCGATCTCATCAAGCTCCAGTGGAGGATTGAAATGTGGGGTGAGTATGGCCTCAACTACTATTGCCACAAGCGCTGGAACGAACCTTCCACCCGCACCGGCAGCAATCATTGGAATACTACTTCCTGGACCGTCGACCAGATGGAATGGAAGATTCCTCTGAAAGAACTTCAGACTAATTCTAATTGGGAAAGGTAAAATAAAAGACGATTGATATGAAAAAGATATTCGCAATAATCGGAGTAGTTTTCGCTATTGCCTGCTTCTCTTCCTGCCAAGAAGAGATGGAACCTTTCCAGGAAGCAACTGGTGTGTCTCTCGACAAGACCAACCTGTCTATTTTCCCTGGTGACTATGTGGCTCTCAAGGCTACTGTCAATCCCGACAATGCAACCAGTAAATATCTGGAATGGTCTTCCTCGGATACCAAAATTGCATCCGTGGATTCCTGGGGCCGTGTCGCCGGTGTCGCACCCGGTACGGCAAAGATTACCGTCAAGACGGCTTCCGGTGGTTACACCGCCAGCTGCAATGTCACTGTAGATCCTATCGTCGAGACCGCGGTCAGCGTGGATCCCGCCACACTGTCTGTCTTGTATGAGGAGTCTGCAACCATCACAGCAACCGTAGAGCCTTCCAATGCTTCTTACAAGACCGTGACCTGGACTTCGGCCGACGAAGACATCGCCACAGTCGATGATAAGGGCAAGGTGAAGGGCGTAGGACTCGGCACCACTGTCATTACCGCAACATCCCATTTCGGTCTCACTGCAAAGTGCACGGTTACGGTTTCCGCCGATATGCCCACAGTTGTCGAGACCGTCGACGTTTGGAAGAGCGACAAGGCTGGTTTCCGTCCTATCTTTGGTGCCGCCGCAGATGAGAACAAGAGCGCCGGTACCGACGGCTGGCTCAAGTTTGCAAATGGCGCCGCCACCTGGACAGCCAACACGACTGGCAAGATCCGTACTGCAACCCTTTCGCTCAGCACCGGTTCTTCCATCACTGTGACCCAGCTCGATCCCGCTGACTTCAAGGGCACGTTCTCCTTCAGGACACAGCGCTTCTCCAACAACAAGACTGTTGCCACTGCAGCTGCCGATGTGACCTTCAATGTCACCATTACCGATCCTCTCGTCGGTGAGACCCTTACCGATTTCGACGGCAAGACCTACACCAACAACCTTGGTCTCCAGGGCTTGTATCTCGATGCAGTCGCCGACGCAGTGCTCGATATCGATTACGATAACAAGACTGCCCGCTTCGGTCTCTTCCTTGACGAGCGCAAGGCTCAGCCTGTTGCAAACGGTAATGATACCTATCCTTTTGTCTGCTTCATCCCTGAATGTGGAACAACCTGGAATTCGACAACGATGGCATCTCCTTGGAACTTCGTTCCTATCCCGATCAGTGCAACGCAGAATTACCAGTGGCTGTGGTTCACAGTAAGCAGTGACTTCTCTGTTCTCAACTACAACTACGGTAACAAGCAGAATCTGATTGGCAAGGATGGCTCCGCCGGCACTACCATTATCGGTATCACCTGCGCCATCGCCAAGAACGCAACGCCTGCCGCAGCTGACATTTTCACAACCTACAATGTCATCTACCAGGCCAACCCGAACAAGAAGATGGACACTGGCGGTTTCACCCTGACCAGGCTATAATCTCCATCCAGTACATAAAAAAACCGGCCCATCGGGTCGGTTTTTTTTTTGCTTGTCTTCCGGCTTATCTCTTGCTCATTTTAAAATGCAGGGAGGCTCCGTCCTTGATGTCTTCGTAACGGATGGTAGTGCCTTTCAGTTTGGCTCCGTTAAGGTAGACGGCCTTGACATAAACTGCTTCCGGGCTCCAGCCTTCGGTGGTTACGTTAAGAATGCCTCCGCCGGAAAGTCTCATTTTAACCCCAGGAACGCAGGGGGAGCCAAGTTCATACTCGTTGCTGCCGGGGCAGACGGGATAGAATCCAAGGCAGTTGAAGATGTACCAGGCACTCATTTGCCCGCAGTCGTCGTTGCCGCTGAGGGCGTCGGGGGTGTTACCGTAGAAATGATCTGCCACGTAGCGAACCCATTTCTGGCACTCGCGGGGTTTGCCAAGTTTATTATAAAGGTAGAGCACGTGATGGCAGGGCTCGTTGCCGTGCCAGTATCCGCCGATGCGGCCCCAGATGTCGTGGGCGCCGGGGATATCGTCGCTCATCTCCAGCTTGAAGATGCTGTCCAGACGGTCCCTGAGGAACTTCTTGCCGGCGATCTGCATATATTCGTCGAATGCGTGGGGAACGGTCCAGGTGTACTGCATGGTGAAGCCTTCGGTGATATCCCCCCAGCCGTTAACGCTTCCCGGGCCCTGGTAGGCGATGGGGGCGAAAGGCGTGCGCCAGTTGCCCTCGGAGTCGCGCCCGCGGGTGTAGAGAGTCTCGGGATCCACCAGATTCTTCCAGTTGCCGGAGCGCTTGAGGAAGAATTCATAGTCTTCCTCGTGCCCCAGAAGCTTTGCGGCCTGGGCAATGCACCAGTCGTCGTAGGCGTATTCCAGGGTCTTGGAGACGGATTCCTTCTCCTTGTCGAAGGGCACGTAGCCGAGTTCGGTGTATTCCGGGATGCAGTCGTAGTGGGGATTGGTGGCGGTGGTTTTCATCGCCTGGAAGGCGCGCTCGTAGTCGAAGCCCTTCACTCCCTTTACCATCATATCCGCCAGCACGGAGCAGGAGTGATAGCCTATCATGCACCAGGTCTCGCCGCCGTAGAAACTCCAGATGGGGAGCATATGCTCAGTGCTCTTGTCGTAGTGCTCGAGCATGGAGTTGGCAAGGTCTGCCTGCAGTGGCTGGTTGACCAGGTTCAGCAGGGGATGGAAGGCCCTGTAGGTGTCCCAAAGCGAGAAAGTGGTGTAGTTGGTAAAGCCTTTGGCAGTTTCCACCGTGCCGTCGTGAGCACGGAACAGGCCGTCTACATCCTGGAAGAGGAAGGGGTGCTGGGCGGTGCGGTAAACGCTTGTATAGAAAGTCTCTTTGGTACGTAGGTCGCAGGAAGGGTCCAGTTCGTACTTGCCGAGTTCCTTCTCCCAGAGATTCTCCGCTTCGGCGCGCACGGTTTCGAAGCCCTTGCCGTCAAGTTCGGAGAGATTCTTAAGTGCTCCGTCGGTGCCTACGGCGGATACCGCCACCTTGACGCTGACCTGCTGGCCGGCACGGGTGGGGAATTTGATGCAGGCCTGCAGGCCGCGGCCCCAGGCTTCGAGCGAGCTGCGGAAGCGTTTGGTGTTGTAAATCACCGGTTTACCTTCTTGAAGGATAACGAAATCCTTGATGGGTTCCGAGAATCGCGCGGCGAAATATACCTGGCGGCTGGGGTTCCATCCGGCCACTATCTTGCTGCCTATTATGGTATGGTCGTCCAGCAGGCGGACGGTGGACCACTCGCACTTCCAGCGGAGGGTATGGTCCAGATCCACCATGATAAAGGACTCCTTGCTCTCGGGATATGTGAAGCGGAGTATGCCGCTGCGGGCGGCCGCGGTCATCTCGGCCGTCACTCCGTAATCCGTCAGCTCCACGGTGTAGTAGCCGGGTGAGGCGGCCTCCTTTTCGTGGCTGAAACGGGACCTGTATCCGCTGTCCGGATCATCTGCCGTGCCGGTGGCAGATTTCAAAGTGCCGGTGCCCGGAATGAAGAGGAAGTCTCCGAGGTCGGGAATGCCGGTGCCGCTCAGGTGGGTGAGGCTGAAGCCCATGATCGTGGGCTTGTTATACTTGTAGCCGGCGGCCACATCATAATCGTAATCGTCTGTGTCAGGGCTGATTTGGATTCCTCCGAAGGGGATCTGGGCGCCCGGATACACATTCCCGAAACCATCGGTGCCTATAAAAGGATTTACGTACTGAATCAGGCGTTCCTGCCCGTTGGCGCTGAAAGCCAGCGCTATTGCCAGAACTGAAAGTATTCTTCTCATAGAGAGTAGGGTTTTGTGCCGGCTGCGATGCCGCGGCGTTTATTGGGATTCTTGCTCATTACGAACTCCAGAGTGCCTCCCTCGAGCAGTTCGTCGTGGGTGATATAGAGTTTGTCGTAAGGCTTGCCATTAAGCTTCACGCTCTTGACGTAGCGATTCTTGTCGCTGACTCCGGGAGCCTTGATCTCGAAAGTCTTTCCGTTGGCGAGCTGTAGTTTTGCGTAGGGGAGATAGGGGGCTCCGATTACGTACTGGTCGGTGCCGGGGCACACGGGATAGAATCCCAGAACGCTGAAAATGTACCAGGCACTCATCTGCCCGCAGTCGTCGTTGCCGCCGAGGCCGCGGATCTCGGGCCTGTAGAAGCGGTCGATGATCTCCCGGAGCCAGTACTGGGTCTTCCAGGGCTGGGAAGTCCAGGCATAGAGATAGGGGATATGGTGGCTGGGCTCGTTGCCGTGAACATATCCGCCCAGCAGGCACTCCGCAGTAACATCTTCATTGTCGGCATAGCAATACTCGGGAAGGTCGCTGCCGAAGAGGTCGTCGAGGTTGGCGATGAATTTCTTGTCTCCGCCCATGATCTGCTTGAGGCCGTTCACATCCTGGGGCACGTGGAAAGAGTAGTTGAGGCTGTTGCCCTCGATAAATCCCTGGCCCACAGTCTGTTTGATGTCGAACTCGGGCTTGAAGCTGCCGTCGGTATAGCGGGGGCGGGCAAGGCCGAGGCCGGTGTCGAAAACGTTCTTCCAGTAGCCCGCACGCTTTAGGTACTGCTCCGCAACGGCGGTGTTGCCCAGGCGCTGGGCGGCAGAGGCAATGGTCCAGTCGTCGTAGGCATATTCAAGGGTGTTGCTGGCGGCGGTGGATGTCTTGTCCAGAGGCACATATCCAAGTTTCATATACTCCCCGAGGCCGCTGTACCACGGCACGGTGGAGGTGGAAACCATCGCCTTCAGGGCTTCTTCCGCGTCGATCTTCAGGCCTTTGGCAATCGCATCGGACAGCACGGAAACCGCGTGGTATCCGGTCATGCACCAGTTCTCGTTGGCCATATGGCTCCAGATGGGAAGCATGTGATGGGGGCTCTGCTCGTAGTGGGCGAGCATCGATGCTATCATATCCTCCGCCTGCGCGGGCTTGAGAAGCGCAAGGAAAGGATGCTCTGCCCGGTAGGTGTCCCAAAGCGAGAAGACGGTGTAATTGGTGAAGCCCTCCGCCCGGTGGAGTTCATGGTCGAGGCCGCGGTAGAGCCCGTCCACATCCTGATAGACGGAAGGATTGATCATGGTGTGGTAGAGGGAGGTGTAGAACATTTTCTTCTCGGCCTCGCTGCCCTGAATGTCGATGCAGGCGAGCTCTTTCTCCCATGCTGCCTCCGCTTCGGCGAGTATGCGGTCGAAGCTCTTTCCCTCGGCCTCCGCCTTCAGGTTCTTGAGCGCACCTGTGGTGCCGGTGGCAGAGATGCCGACCTTCACGGTGAGTTCGGGGTTGGCGGCAGTGTCGAACTTGAACCAGGCCGCGAGTTTGCGCCCGGCCATCTCCGGGAAATTGTGGTACTGGGGGAACTTGCTGTATCCTCCTTTATAAT
>CAMJJO010000013.1 GCA_946406095.1 uncultured Bacteroidales bacterium
CATAATCACGAAGCAGAGAATGACTGCGAGGGTGTAGCTGTTGACAATAAACATATTGATATAAAGGTTTAAATAGTTTCAGCAGCTACAAATATAAGTATTTTCTTGCTAAAATAGACTATCCTCTGGAGACAACCCCCTCCCATCTACCGATGGGCCCCTCCCCCTAGCCGGGGGTGGCAGGTTCGCTCCAGAGGATAGTCTATTTTCGCAGATGCTATTACATCATGCCGCCTTCAGGCATTGCAGGAACTGCAGGTGCGGGTTCGGGAATGTCCACGATGCCGCATTCAGTGGTGAGGAACATTCCGGCAACGGATGCCGCGTTCTCGAGGGCCACGCGCACGACCTTGGTCGGGTCGATCACGCCAGCCTCGTACATATTCACATACTCGTCGGTGCGGGCATTGTAGCCGAAGTCACCCTTCCCTTCCTTTATCTTATTTATAATAACGGAAGCGTCGACGCCCGCATTGGTAGCGATCTGGCGGAGAGGCTCCTCGATGGCCTTCGCCACGATGTGGATACCGGTGGTCTCATCTTCATTCTCGCCCTTGAGGCCAGCGAGTGCAGCGGCTGCGCGGATGTAGGCCACACCGCCTCCGGGGAGGTATCCCTCCTCGACAGCTGCGCGGGTTGCATTCAGTGCATCCTCGACGCGGTCCTTCTTCTCCTTCATCTCCACCTCGGTGGTTGCGCCCACGTAGAGAACTGCCACGCCGCCGGCGAGCTTGCCCAGACGCTCCTGGAGCTTCTCGCGGTCGTAGTCGGAAGTGGTGGTGGAAATCTGCTTGCGGATGAGGTCTGCGCGGTCCTTGATGGCAGCGGCATCGCCCTTTCCGCCAACGATGGTGGTGTTTTCCTTGGTGATGGTCACCTTCTCGGCCTTGCCGAGCATGTCGGGGGTGGTGTTCTCCAGGGTGAAGCCACGCTCCTCGGACACCACGACGGCGCCGGTCAGGGTGGCGATATCCTGCAGCATCTCCTTGCGGCGGTCGCCGAAGCCCGGGGCCTTGACGGCAGCCACCTTAAGCGAACCGCGGAGCTTGTTCACAACGAGGGTGGTGAGTGCTTCGCCGTCCACATCTTCTGCTATGATGAGGAGTTCGCGTCCTTCGCGGGCCACGGGCTCAAGCAGAGGGAGAAGGTCCTTCATGGTGGAGATCTTCTTGTCGGTGATAAGGATGGAAGGGTTGCTGAGTTCGGCCTCCATCTTGTCGCCGTTGGTCATGAAGTAGGGGCTGATGTAGCCGCGGTCGAACTGCATGCCGTCCACAACCTTGACTTCGGTCTCGGTGCCTTTGGCTTCCTCTACGGTGATGACGCCGTCCTTCTTCACCTTGGACATTGCATCGGCGATGAGTTTGCCGATGTAGCCGTCGTTGTTGGCGGACACGGTGCCCACCTGCTCGACCTTGGAATAGTCTTCGCCTACGGCCTGGCTCTGCTTCTTGAGCTCCGATACCACGGTCTCTACAGCCTTGTCGATGCCGCGCTTCAGGTCCATAGGATTCGCACCTGCGGTGACGTTCTTGATACCCACGTTGATGATGGCCTGGGCCAGCACGGTTGCGGTGGTGGTGCCGTCACCCGCCTGCTCGTTGGTCTTGGAAGCAACTTCCTTGACCATCTGGGCACCCATATTCTCATATTTGTCCTTGAGCTCGACTTCCTTCGCGACGGTAACGCCGTCCTTGGTCACCTGGGGAGCGCCGAACTTCTTTTCAATCACCACGTTGCGGCCTTTGGGGCCGAGGGTAACCTTAACTGCATTTGCAAGCTGGTCTGCTCCTTCCTTCATCTTGGAGCGGACGTCGGTATTGAATTTGATTTCTTTTGCCATAACTAATCCTCCTTATAGAATTGCCAGAATGTCCGACTGTTTGACGATGAGGTATTTCTTGTCTTCGACGGTTACCTCGGTGCCCGCATACTTGCCGTAGAGGACCACGTCGCCGGGTTTCACCTCCATGGGTTCATCTTTCTTGCCGGGGCCTGCAGCCACGACTTTACCCTGCTGGGGCTTCTCTTTTGCGGTGTCGGGAATGAAGATTCCGGATGCTGTCTTTGTCTGGGCCTCCTGAGGCTCGATCAAGACTCTGTCTGCTAAAGGTTTGATCATGATTTATAGTGTTTTAGTATTTATCAAAAAGCGCCCCGTCATTCCGACGGAACGCTTATCATACAATCAACCTGCGTGCCAGTGACAATTTGTCAATACTTGTTAAGCGGCACGCCGGCGGTCATCTGATGAACCTGCTTGGCAACGGTCTCGAGCACTTTGGCGTGGGCTTCGAGTTCCGCAATCTGGGCGGGAGTGGGAGTATCCGCCTTCTTGAGGCTGAGCGCCCCGATATGCTCGGCGCAGGAACTCAGAACGGTGTCAATCAGCGCAACGATGTCCGCCATATCCTTCTCCACAAAGCCGCGGGAGGTGATGGCAGGAGTACCGATGCGCACGCCGCTGGTCTGGAACGGGCTGCGGGTGTCGAAAGGCACCATGTTCTTGTTCAAGGTGATATCCGCCTTCTCGAGTTCCTTCTCCGCCACGCGGCCGTTCACTTCGGGGAACTTGCCGCGGAGGTCGATGAGCATGAGGTGATTGTCGGTGCCGCCGCTGACAACTTTATAGCCGCGCTTGATGAACTCAGCGCACATTGCCGCCGCGTTGGCGATCACCTGCTTCTGGTACTCCTTGTACTCAGGCTGCATCGCCTCGAAGAATGCCACGGCCTTGGCCGCTATCACGTGCTCCAGCGGACCGCCCTGCACACCGGGGAAGACGCTGCTGTCCAGCACTGCACTCATCATCTTCACTTCGCCCTTAGGAGTGGTACGGCCCTGAGGATCGGGGAAATCCTCTCCCATGAGGATGATGCCGCCACGCGGCCCACGGAGGGTCTTGTGGGTGGTAGATGTGACGATGTGGGCATACTTGACGGGGTTCTTCAGGAGCCCTGCGGCGATGAGGCCGGCGGTGTGGGCCATGTCTATCCAGAGGATCGCCCCTACCTTATCTGCTATCGCGCGCATGCGCTCGTAATCCCACTCGCGGGAATATGCGGATGCTCCGCCGATGATGAGCTTGGGCTTGCACTCCAGGGCCTTGCGCTCCATCTCGTCGTAATCCACGCGGCCGGTTTCGGGATTGAGGCCATAGGCCACGGGATGATAGAGAATGCCGCTGGCGTTCACTGGAGATCCATGGGTAAGGTGTCCGCCCATGGAAAGGTCCAGGCCCATGAAGGTGTCGCCCGGCTTGAGGATGGCCATGGTAACTGCCATGTTGGCCTGTGCGCCGGAATGCGGCTGAACGTTTGCCCAGCAGGCGCCGTAGATCTGCTTCAGGCGCTCGATGGCAAGATTCTCTATCTGGTCTACCACGACGCATCCGCCATAATAGCGCTTGCCGGGGTAGCCTTCCGCATATTTGTTCGTGCAGATACTTCCCATTGCCTGGAGCACCTCGTCGGTAACGTAGTTCTCGGAGGCGATGAGTTCCAATCCGCTTTCCTGACGGTTCTTTTCCTTACGGATAAGATCGAAAATTTGTAAATCCTGTTTCATATTATTTCTTGAACTTTACTGACGTGCGAATATCATCCGAGCCGGAACCGATGTAAGCGATGAACTCGCCGGGCTCCACGACCCATTTGTGCTGTTCGGCATCGAAGAAACTGAGGGCTGAATCCGGAATCTCGAAGGTGACGGTCTTGCTCTCGCCGGGCTGCAGGAACACTTTCTTGAAGCCCTTCAGTTCCTTTGCGGGGCGCTCCACGGAGCACTCGGGATCGCCTATGTAGAGCTGGACGACCTCGGCTCCTGCCACCTTGCCGGTGTTGCTGATCTTCACGCTGAGCTTGCGGCCGCGGATGGAGGCCTCACCATACTCGAATGTGGTATAGCTCAGACCGTGCCCGAACGCGAACATAGGTTTCACCTTCTTGGTGTCGTACCAGCGGTAGCCCACCAGCAGACCCTCGGTGTAGTATTCATCGATTATATTCTCGCCTTCGCGGGAGATGCCGGGATACTGCTCTTCGGAAGTAACGGGGCCCTCACTCATATCGTAAGGGAAGGTGAACGGGAGTTTTCCGGAAGGATTGACGTCGCCGCTGAGCACATCTGCAAGGGCATATCCGGCTTCGCTGCCAAGATACCATCCCTGCACTATTGCGGGCACTTTATCTACCCAGGGCATAGCCACAGGGTTACCGGAGATATTCACGAACACCAGTTTGGATGCCACCTCGGCCAATGCCTCGACCAGGGCGTCCTGCCCATAAGGCAAGCCGTATTCCAGGCGGTCGGCACCTTCACTGTCCTGATTCTTGTTCTTATTCAGACCGCCGAACACGAGCACATAGTCAGCATCCTTGGCCGCAGCGACCGCATCCGCCACCATCTGCTCGGGAGTCCTGTTCTCGGCAAGATCGAATTTTGCGGAGATGCCGTCCTGAGCCTGGGCAGCGCCACTGGAGTAACCACGCTCAAACACCACTTCGGCATCGGAGAAGCGGGCCCTGACTGCTTCCAGAGGGGATATTTCGTATTTCACCTTAAGCGAAGAAGAGCCTCCGCCTACGGTAAGCATCTTGAATGCATTTTCTCCAACCACCAGAATCTTCTTTGCATTCTTCACAGGCAGCACATCGCCGTCGTTCTTGAGAAGGACTATGCCTTCGCCCGCTATCTTACGGGCTGCTGCGGAATGGTCCGGACAGACAAAGCGGCCGGTGCCACGCCCGGGAGCCATATTGGTGCGAAGCTGCAGACGGAGGAGACGCCGGACCTTGTCGTCCAGCTCATCGGTGCCGTATTTTCCGGACTTGATTCCTTTGAGATATGGCTGCGCCAGATGATATTCATTATAGACGTTCGAAGGGCCGGTGAACAGGCCGTCCGTCCAGGTGCCATATTCAAGGTCCAGCCCGTTGTGCACCGCCTGATCGGTGTCGTGGCATCCGCCCCAGTCGCTGATCACCACTCCGTCGAAGCCCCACTCCCCCTTCAGAATATCCATCAGGATGCGCTCGTTGTGGCAGAGGTGCTGATTATTATAAAGGTTGTATGCGCCCATGATCGACCAGGCACCGCCTTCGGTGACAGCCGCCTTGAATGCGGGCAGATAGATCTCGTAAAGCGTTCGGTCATCCACGTTCACATTCACTGTGTGACGGTGGATCTCGTCGTTATTCAGCGCAAAATGCTTGACACAGACAGCCACATCCTTGCTCTGGACGCCCTGAACGTAGGGCACTACCATGGTCGAGGAAAGGAAGGGGTCTTCCCCCATATACTCGAAGTTGCGCCCGCCGAGGGGATGGCGGAGGATGTTGACACCGGGGCCGAGCAACACCGTCTTCTTGCGGTAGAGGGCTTCTTCTGCGATGCTCTCGCCATAGAGGCGGGACATTTCCGGATTCCAGCTGGCTGCCAGGCAGGTCAGGGCAGGATATGCAGTGCAGGAATCATTAGTCCAGCGAGCCTGGCTCCACTTGTCCCAAAGCACTTCGGCACGGATGCCGTGAGGGCCGTCGGTGCACCAGATTTCAGGAATCCCGAGGCGCGGCACGCCGGGGGAGCTGAATTTGCTCTGGGCGTGTGTCATCGCTATCTTCTCTTCCAGAGTAATCTGGGGAAGGATTTCGTCTATCTGTTTTTCGATGTCCGGCGCTTTCTGGGAGCAGGCCGCGGCAAGCACCAAAGCGGCAATCAGAAACAAGTGTTTTTTCATATTCCACAAATATAGTAAATTTGCAGATGAAATGAAAGACCGCAAACTGCTGAACATTGAACTCGGGCGCATCAGCGCCGAACAGTACCGGGAGGCGGAACCGTCGGGGGTGGAAGTCATCCTGGACAACATCCGCAGCGCGCACAATGTCGGCAGCGTTTTCCGCAGTGCAGATGCTTTCCGCATCGACAGGATATGGCTCTGCGGCATCACTCCCCTGCCCCCAAGTGCCGAAATCCACAAGACCGCCCTGGGAGCGGAAGACAGCGTGGGATGGGAGCACCGCGAAAACACGGCGGCCCTTATCCGCGAGCTTCAGAAGGATGGATTCACCGTCGTGGCGGTGGAACAGACGGAGCATTCCGTGAGCCTGCGGGAGTTCAAATGCAATTTTGGCAAGAAATATGCATTTGTATTCGGTAACGAGGTCGACGGGGTAAGCCAGGAGGCGGTAGACGCCTGCGATTTTTCCCTTGAAATCCCGCAGTACGGCACAAAGCACTCGCTTAACGTCAGCGTTTGCGCAGGAGTGGTGCTCTGGGCAGTAACAGACAAACTATAAAATTTATCGTATATGAAACTATTGAAATTATTCATCCCGGCTCTGGCCATCCTCGCTTTGGCACAAGGTTGCACAAAGGAGTACTACACCAACGAGTACTATCAGGGCTCCAAGGTTTATGCCCGTGACTACACAGTCAAGGCATCTGACTGGAAACGGAACGAGGGAGCAAACAATCCCGGTTTCGAAAACTATCTTTATGCGGATTTCGAAAATCCGGACATCACCCAGGACGTCGTAGACAACGGCACGGTTCAGGCATTCATCTATGTTCTTTACAACGTGGCCGAGAATCTTGGCAGCTGGAATCCTCTGCCTTACGCATATCCTCTGGAAATCAAGACCAATACCGGCGGCGAAGAGAAAATAGAAATCGCTCCTGAGGTCACCCGGATGGAATACAACGTCGGAAGGGTCACCTTCGTCATCCAGGATCTGGACGGCTTCGACCCCGAAGACATCACCAATTCGATGTCCATCAAGGTCTGCGTGACAATATAGTATTATTGATAATAAAAAGAAAGGCTGCCGGATCCGGCAGCCTTCCTTTTTGTTTTTATTTCTCCTGCTCTATCGCAGCCTGTGCGGCGGCGAGACGTGCAATCGGAACGCGGAACGGTGAGCAGCTCACGTAGTCCACACCGATCTTGTTGAAGAAACGGACGGAATCGGGATCTCCACCGTGCTCGCCGCAAACGCCGCACTTAAGGTCGGGACGCTTGCTGCGGCCATTCTGTACACCGTATTCGACGAGCTTGCCCACGCCCTTGACATCGATGGTCTGGAACGGGTCGGCATCGAGAATCTTGTTGCCAAGATAGTCGCCCATGAAGGTACCCACATCGTCGCGGCTGAAGCCGAAGGTCATCTGGGTGAGGTCGTTGGTGCCGAAGCTGAAGAACTCGGCAGTGCGGGCCATACGGTCGGCGGTCAGGGCTGCGCGGGGGATCTCGATCATTGTGCCGAAGTGGTACTCGATCTGGGCGCTGCCGAACTGAGCCTCGACCTCTGCACGCACGTGGTCGCAGATAGCCTTCTGGAAGCTGAGCTCGCGGGCGGAGATGGTGACGGGGATCATGATCTCAGGCTGGGGATTGAATCCTTCGCGCTTGAGTTCGGCGGTGGCCTCGAAGATTGCGCGGTACTGAGTTTCGGCAATCAGAGGATAGGTAACGTGCAGACGCACTCCGCGGTGACCCATCATAGGGTTGATCTCGTGGAGGTTCTCGCCACGCTTCTCGACTTCCTTGACGCTGACGCCGAGTTCCTTTGCGATCTCTTCCTTCTTCTCTTCGGTGCGGGGAACGAACTCATGGAGAGGCGGGTCGAGGAGGCGGAACACCACCGGCTTGCCATCCATCACCTTGAGGGTGCTCTTGACGGATGCCTTGATGAAGGGCATCAGTTCTGCAAGAGCTGCACGACGCTCGCCCTCTGTGCTGCTGAGGATCATCTTGCGGAGCTTGGTGAGAGGAGTCTCGGAGTTGCGGCCATAGAACATATGCTCGATACGGAAGAGGCCGATGCCTTCTGCGCCGAACTTGAGTGCGCGGTCTGCATCCTCAGGAGTATCTGCATTGGTGCGGATACCGAGCCTGCGGTACTTGTCCACGATGCTCATGAACTTGATGAAGAGAGGATTCTCGCTGGCGTCCATCGTGTCGATCTTGCTGCCATAGACGAATCCCTTGCTGCCATTGAGGCTGAACCACTCGCCCTCCTTGTAGACCTTGTCGGATCCTGCGAAGGAGACGGTCTTGGCGGCGAAGTTGATCTTCATGGCCTCGCATCCTACGATGCAGCACTTGCCCCAGCCACGGGCCACGAGGGCGGCGTGGGAGGTCATGCCGCCGCGCTCGGTGAGGATACCCACGGAGGCGTGCATGCCGTCGATGTCTTCCGGGGAAGTCTCCTCACGGACGAGGATGCACTTCTTGCCCTCGAGGGAGTACTTGATGGCGTCCTCGGAGGTGAAGACGATCTGGCCGACGGCGCCGCCCGGGGAAGCCGGGAGACCCTGGGCCAGGACCTGGGCCTTCTTCTCGGAAGCCGGATCCAGGATCGGGTGAAGGACCTCGTCCAGCTGGGCCGGAGCCACGCGCATGACGGCGGTCTTCTCGTCGATCAGGCCTTCGTCGACCATGTCGACGGCCATCTGCAGGGCGGCGAGGCCGGTGCGCTTGCCGATACGGCACTGCAGCATCCAGAGCTTGCCTTCCTGGATGGTGAACTCGATATCCTGCATATCGTGGAAGTGAGCTTCCAGCTTGAGGCGGATGGCGTCGAGCTCTGCATACACCTGAGGCATTGCCTTCTCGAGGCTCTCGAGGTGCTTGTTATGGTCGGTCTTGGTGGCCTCGTTCAGAGGGTTGGGGGTGCGGATACCCGCGACCACGTCTTCACCCTGGGCGTTGATGAGCCACTCGCCATAGAACTTGTTGTCGCCGGAGGCAGGGTTGCGGCTGAATGCGACACCGGTTGCGGAGGTGTTGCCCATGTTGCCGAACACCATGCTCTGCACGTTGACAGCGGTGCCCCAGTCATCCGGAATCTTCTCGATGCGGCGGTAAGCGATTGCGCGCTTGCCGTTCCAGCTCTTGAACACGCCGCCGATGGAACCCCAAAGCTGAGCCTCGGCGGTGTCGGGGAACTCGACTCCGAGAACTTCCTTGACCTTCACCTTGAACTTGTCGCAGAGGTCCTTGAGTTCATCTGCGGTGATGTCGGTGTCGGACTTGTAGCCCTTAGCGTCCTTCAGCTCCTGCATCATGCGGTCCAGCTGCTGGCGGATGCCCTGGCCGTCCTCGGGCTCGATGCCCTCGGCCTTCTCCATCACGACGTCGGAATACATCATGATGAGGCGCCTGTATGCGTCATATACGAAACGGGGGTTGCCCGTCTTCTTGATCATTCCGGGGAGGGTTGCGGAGCAGAGGCCGATATTGAGGATGGTATCCATCATACCGGGCATGGAGCTCCTTGCGCCGGAACGGCAGCTCACGAGGAGGGGATCCTCGGTGTCGCCAAAGCGCTTGCCCATAAGTTTTTCGGTTGCTGCGAGGGCCTCGGCAACTTCTGCCTTGAGTTCTGCGGAATATCCGCCGCCCAGCTGATAATACTCAGCGCAGCATTCCGTGGTAATGGTGAATCCGGCTGGAACCGGCATTCCGAGGCGGCTCATTTCCGCCAGGTTCGCTCCCTTTCCACCGAGGAGCTCACGCATTGATCCGTCACCTTCGGCGGTCTTGCCACCAAAGCGATAGACTCTCTTCTTTTTTTCTGCCATAATATAGTTTGTTAGTTTATTTCGATTTCAAAAAATCCCGCGAATTTAGTAAAAAATCCGCTATCATCAAAACACACTCCTACAACAGCTTTGCAGCCACTTCCGAAAGCTCGCTGCGTTCGCCCTTGCGGAGGAACACGTGCTGGAAAATCTTCTGCCCGTCCATCTTCTCTCCCGTGTGCGTCAAGCCATTGGACCACTGGTCCAGATAGGGCTGGTCTATCTGGAAGATATCGCCAGTGAGGACAATCTTGGTGCCCTCTGCGGCGCGGGTGACTATCGTCTTGACTTCCAGCGGAGTAAGGTTCTGTGCTTCGTCGATGATGAAGAAAGCGTTGCCCAGGCTGCGGCCACGGATATAGGCAAGGGGTTCGATTATCAGTTTTTCATCCCTCAGGAGCCCGTCCAGATGCGTGGCTTCCTTCGAAGATGCACGGAACTGGCCCTTGATGACGTTCAGATTGTCCATCAGCGGCTGGAGGAAAGGCGTCATCTTTGTATTCTTGTCGCCGGGCAGAAAGCCGATGTCCTGATTGCCCAGGATGACGGCGGGGCGGGAGATGTAGATATGGTCGAAGTCGTTTTCCTGTTCGAGAGCTGCCGCCAGTGCAAGCAGGGTCTTGCCGGTGCCCGCGCCGCCGGTCAGGGTGACCAGCTTCACTTTAGGGTTCAGGAGAGCGTCGAGAGCCATCTTCTGCTCGTCGTTACGGGGTTTGATGCCGTATGCGGTATGTGCCTTTATCAGCACTATCCTGTTGCGGTCTTCGTCGAACCGCGCACAAACGGTATCCGCGCCCCTGTCTCCTTCCCAATGGAACTTGAACAGCTGGTTGGCCTCGGGCTTCTTCTCCACCACGTTCTTCCAGTCGATGGAATTGTCGGGACCGTATACAAGCTCCTGCAACACCTCCGGACGGAGGGTGTAGAACTGCACCTCGCTGTTGGCATTCTCTATCTTTGCTTCGTCCACACGGTCGGTCAGATAATCCTGTACCTCCATTCCGGCGGCCTTGGCTTTCATCCGCAGGTTCACATCCTTGGTGACCAGCGCCACGAAGGTGCCGGGATGATTGTCCCGCACCCAGATGGCGGTAGCGAGGATGCGGTGGTCCTGGATGTCATCGATGAACAGGTCCTTCAGTTCATCCGGGAAGGGGTGGTTGGGCTCCACTTTTATAAGGCCCAGGTCCTTGCCTATGGGCAGACCTTCCTTTCCGAAGGACTTGCCGTCGGAGATCTTGTCCAGGTCCCGGAGAAAATGGCGGGCATTGTACGCCAGCGTATCGTTGCCCTTCTTGAACTTGTCGAGTTCTTCCACCACGGCGATGGGGATCACGAGGTTATTGTCCCGGAAACGCCGGATGGCTTTGTGATCGTGCAGAGGGACGTTGGTGTCCAGCACGAAGATTTTTGGTTTACCCATTTTAGTGCATTTAGTCTTCCCCTTCTCCCCCCTGACGCTGCACGAGGGATGCGAGGATATTTTGTATGCCGGTCTTGGCGGAAGCCTTCACCCGCACGGCCCCGTTGTTTGCGGCGGGATGCCCTAGAGGATAGAAGGCCACGTCCTGCAACAGGAGTTCGGCATCTATATAATCGAAATCGATATCCCGGATCTGGATGAGCACTCCCGGCACCTCCGAGAACAGAAGGCTCACCAGGTCGGTGTCCGCATAAGCGCTCTTGATGTCCGAGAGATCCAGGATCGCCCCGGTGCGGGATGTGGTCATCCCTTTGAGGGCAGGCAGCATTCCCCCTTCTCCCACGCTTGCTCCCGCCAGCACTATCCCGTCTTCCACCAGTTCACGGACTACCTCGAAGCAGTCGATGAAGTAATCGGCATCGTCCACCTGCGGGGCCATGGGAGGATTCACCCCTTGGGTCTGAGCCAGAAGGGAGCCGCCGAGGCGGAACTGCGAAGAATCGAAGGGAATGTAGATAATCCAGGAGGATTCATCCGGCTGAAGGGCATTGGATATGCCTGCCGCCCCGATGTGGGGGTTGGAAGTGGTGTAGGGCTGCTCCACCAGATCCTCGTCGTCCGTGCGGGGGCGGAGGTCCGCTGTAATGTTCAGAGCGCAGTCGGAGTCGGTAGTGCTGAAATCATAGTCCCTTACCTGGATGTTCAAGGCATCCAGCATCTCCCCGAGAGCCTCTACGGAATAATAGAACCCGGATATGTTGCCCACCTTGAGATTATTCCACTTCCAGTCCACATCCACGGACATGTCTCCTATGCGGAAGTGCCCGAGTTTCCAGATAGAGTCTATCAACGCACGGGCAATCTTACCTCTGGTATACGGGCCGGCAAAGGCCATGGGGAAAACCCGCTTTGCCTTGAGAACTGCAGAGAGATATTTCTCCAGTTTACGGGGATCCAGCGTTGCAGGGGACGGATCCACGTCGGGAGTTTCGTCCACCATCGGAGGCAGCGTTTCCGCAGGTGCGGGTTCTACTGGATACACGCTCACGCCACCGAGAATCTGGGCCGGTGTTACGCTCTGGCGGACTCCGTCGATGACGTAAGGCGAGTGCAGCGCTGAAGACTTAATTTCCATCTTTTATATCAAAATCCCTCAAAAATAACTATTTTTGAATTCAGATGCAACCAGAATTTGATTTTGAGCGATATAATGAGCGCTTGAATGCGCTGTTTTCCCGTTTTCAGTCTGTTCAGAAAGTGGGTTTTACCGGGGATGCCTATAAACCCGGGCTGGATGGAATGCTGAGGTTTTCCGCCGTGCTCGGGGACCCTTGGAAGGCATATCCCTGTGTGCATGTGGCGGGAACGAATGGCAAGGGCAGCGTGTGCAGCATGCTCGCCTCTGCGCTCGCTGCTGGAGGGGCCGTTCTCGCAGGTGGCCATCCGCGACGGACAAAGGGCGTGGCCGTGTCCCGCAAGGGGAGCCCGGTCCACGCATTGCCCGTCCGCTTGTCTCCGAACGGCCCCTCCAGCCGTCGGATCGGGTTGTATACGTCGCCGCACCTGCTGGACTTCCGGGAGAGGATGAAGATCGTGAGCGGCGACGGGTTCGAAATGATTTCCAGAGAGGAAGTTTGGGAGTTTCTGTGTTTATATGAGGAGGCATTCGAGGGGCTGTCGTTTTTTGAAATTACCACCGGGATGGCGTTCTGGTGGTTCGCCAGGCAGGGGGTGGACGCCGCAGTAATCGAGACAGGACTTGGCGGCAGGCTGGACAGTACGAACATAATTGTGCCGGCCCTGTCGGTGATTACTTCTATCGGCCTGGACCACTGCGCATTACTCGGTTCCACTAGGGCCGCTATCGCCCGGGAGAAAGCCGGGATTTTCAAGCCCGGAGTGCCTGCCGTCGTTGGAGTGCGGGATGCCGAAACCGCCCCGGTTTTCGAGGAGGTGGCCGCGTCGGTTGGCTCTCCGCTCGTATTCGCCTCGGACGTGCCGGCGTGCGATGAAAAAGACCTTCTTCCCAGAATGGACCTGACCGGCCCCTGCCAGGACCTCAACCTCCATACAGTTTTGGTGGCAATATCTATCCTCCCCTCTCTCCAAGATTCTACAGCACCTGCAGACCTGTTAAGAAAAACCTCATTTTCTATACAGGTACCCCCATTTTACCCCCCACCTGTAGAGAAAAACGCAAAATACTCTACAGGTACCCCCATTTTACCCCCTACCTGTAGAGAAAACGGGGAAAAACTCAACAGGTCTGAGCCGGGTTTTGAAAAAGATTGTTCAGAAGTGTTGGGTGCAATCGCAGAAGCAGGAAAACGGACCGGTCTTTGGGGCAGGTGGCAGCGGATTTGTGAAAAACCGGAGGTTATCTGCGACATCGGGCACAATCCCCCAGCGTTGAAAGAAAACTTCGCGCGGCTGGAGGCCCTGGCTAACGGGGAAGGGCTCGCAAGTAAGCAGCCGCGAACAGTAATAATTATTTACGGAATAATGGCCGACAAGGACCTGGCGGGGATTGCTCCGCTGATGCCGGCCAAGGCGAAGTACATACTGGCGGCGCCGGACAACCAGCGGGCGATGCCGGCGGAGGAACTGGCGGCAAGGTTGAAGGCCTTGAGGCCGGACCTGGATTGCTTTTGTAATGGTTCCGTTGCCGCGGCTGTGCGGCAAGCCCTCGATTTGGCACAAGACTTGCCAAATGCCCTCATATACATAGGCGGAAGCACCTTCGTAGTGGCCGAAGCCTTGCCTTTTTTTAACAAAACCACGGAGTTATGAACATCTTAAAGCCTATAGCATTGACACTCATGACTGCACTGATCCTGACCTCCTCTTCAAACCCCAAAGACAAGGACGACCATAGCCTGGTAGCCCTATGGAAGGAGTACTATGCAGCCCAGAGCGCAGACAAACCCAAGACTCAGGAAGGCATACTCGAAAAGATAAAGACAGAAGCCAAGGCTAAACACTTGACCTGGGACTTCTACGATGCTGCGGTTAAACTCTCCCAGGTGCGCATCTCCGCCAACTGGAAGCTTAGGGACAGCGAGAATAGCGCCAGAGACAAAGACATTGAGGAATTCGGCGAGCCTGTGGCAGTTTTCACTAATAAAAACTTCCACTATGGCTGGAACGACGCGGATAAAGCCACCTTCATCGACAAAAACAAAATCTTGCTCGAGAGCGCGCATAACCCAGAGTTCTACTCCCGCGACTATCGCATCACCGGCAAGCAATGTGGCAGGCTGCTACCCGACCTGTTAAAGAACGACTATCAATACTGCCTTTGGAGTTTGGGGGATACCGAGCGGATGATTCAGGAGTTCAAGACCTATCCCCTTTCTGCCTTTGCCGAGTTCGAAAAGATTGCCAAGTACGATTCAGGCGATGAACTTATGACCGCCCGAAAATCCAGGCTTCAATCATTTGCCGAAAAATGGAACGGCAAAGCCGCAGGACTGTTGGCGGAGCAGGAACTTCTCTCCATCCGCTATTGTGAACTCGGCTATTATGAGAACGGACAGTTGAAGGGCAAGTCCGCCGATTTCGAGGCCCTGAGGGACAAGTGCCTCGCATTTGAGAAGAAGAGGGCGACTTTTAAAGGAGATGAAAAGAAGATTGCCGACTGCTGCACGATGGCAAAAGATGAGCTGGAAATACTGAACCAGAAGAGCATCAGTACCGAAGTAAAAGACAGCAAACTGACCATCTCTCTCCGGAACATGGAGGCCGTTACCTCCCAGGTTTTCAAAGGGAAAGAAAAGGTCTGGGAGAAATATATTACCAACCCGTACAAGAGTTACTACACCGAGGATAAGCTTCTCCTCGAACTCCCCGATCTCGAAGATGGCACCTACGATGTCAAATGCTTCTACGGGGATATCTCCGATGATGTCAGATGGCAGAAATACACTATCTCCGCCAGTGCCAGAACCAATGCGTCAGGCGTCGGAATCTGGGCGGTGGATTATATCAGCGGCGAGCCGCTGAAGAAGGTGGATATTGAACTGCTGAAAGATGATAAGGTGGAACAGACCGCTACCCTCACTTTAAATGGCTACACCTCCATCCCTGCATCGTGGACACCCAAAATAAACCAGAAGCGAAGCGAGTATAAAATCAGAGTAAAGTCCGGGAAAAGATCCTCACGGGATATTTCTCTATCTACATTCAAGGCCGTTGACAACTCCGACTCCCCTGAAAAACCCAACGCCGTAATCATCACCGACAGAGGTGCATATAACCCCGATGAGACCCTGCATTTCAAAGCCATCATCTATAAAGGCAAGTATTCCCTCAATTCTGTCGGTTCCGGCAAAGCGATTACTGTCGAGTTAAAGGATCCCCAAAATAAGGTTATTGAAAGTAAATCGCTGAAAACCAACGAATTCAGCAGCATAGCCGGAGATTTCGTACTGAAACGCAGCGGACGCAACGGAATGTACCTGTTGACTATCAAGTCCGGTTCGGAATACCTCGGCGGGCGGAATGTCCGGGTAGATGATTTCGTCCTGCCCACCTTCGACCTGATCTTCGACGAACAATCCGTGTTCCTCCACCCCGTGAAGGAAATCCGCACCGGCGGTAATGTATATGCTTATTCCGGGCACAGCCTCACGGCTTCCACCATCAAATATTCCGTCAGACACGGTTCGGAAGAATGGGCATCCGGAATCCTTCATCCCGACAAAGATGGGCGTTTCGACATCTCTTTCGCCACCGACAGCACAAGAACCAATAGCTACTACGATTGGTATTATCTGAAGGTAACGGTGACCGATGCCAGCGGAGAGACCATGGAATGGAACAAGTCCTTCACCATCCGGCCCAAATCCACACCCCGAACTGATACGGAATACTACTTCAATGATGATGAAGATGCCTCTAGGCATGGCGGAATGTCGGTTAAGGTGGTGGCCGGCGACAAGCCGGTGTGGATGGCTGTGGAAGCACACGGACCGGAAGGAAAACTGGTCTGGAAGAGGATGATTCAGTTCGAGCCGGCCATGACGAGCAAGGAGCCGGCAACGACCACCGTCGAATACAAATTGAAGGACAGCGATCCTGAGGTGATGTCTGTTACGATGGTATACTTCCAGGACAAGAGATCGTTCTCCCATACGACAACCTTACGCAAAGAGGATCATCGCTACGATCTTCCCCTCACTTTCTCCCGATTCCTGGACACGACGGCTCCCGGGACCGGCTATACCTTCAGCATCAAGACCCTGTCCGGCGTGGAATGCGCAGCATCCATATTCGATAAGAGCACGGAGCGTTACCAGCCCAACAGGTGGAGTCTTATTCGAACTGCTCATATTTTATGTTCATACATCCCGTATGGCACAGTCAATGGCATCGACGCATCCTACTCCAACGTCGTTTATGTACGTGGACTGGCCTCTAAAAACATGGCGATGAGCAAGTCTGCACTTGGTGTTGAAATTGCAGACTATGTCGTTGCAGACTCAGTGGTTGAAGAGGAAGCCATCCCATTCCAGATGGCAGAACAAAAACCGCAGGCTACCCCCGACATCCCCATCCGCGAGAACTTCGCGAACACCATAGCGTGGGAGCCTTTCCTGCGCAGCGACAAGGATGGCAATATCAGCTTCAGCTTCACCAACGCCGACAAACTCTCCACCTACTATGTGCAGATCTTCGCGCACGACAAGCAGATGCGAAACGAAACGCTCCGCCGAGAAATGGTGGTCACCATCCCCGTCAAGATCAGCCTGGTAGAGCCTCAGTTCCTCTATGAAGGAGACAAATACATCGCCCGCATCGCGCTCAGCAGCTCGATATCGAAGGATCTGAAGGGCACCCTCAGCGTCCAGCTGCTGGACGGCACCGACCATAAAACCGCCCCCGTGCTGCGTACCGCTTCCTGCGAGATAACGGTGCCGGCAAAGGGCGGCGCCAGCCAGGACTTCGTCCTCGACGCTCCAGCCGTGGAGAACCTCGGAATCAAGGCTGTATTCGTCCCGGATTCAGGCACTTACGGCTCCGACGGAGTGTTCGTTACCGTGCCGGTGAAGCAGCCCGTGCAGACTCTAACCGAGGCTCATTCGGCAGTGCTTCTGTCCGGCGCCGACAAGGCCGCTCTGGAGGCGGAACTCCGCGCGATGTTTGAGAATGTGGACGGATCCATCCCTGAACTTCAGGAGATAGATATCCGACAGATGCTGCGCGACGCCCTCCCCTCCGAACTCAAGCCAAACTGCGATAACGCCATCTCCCTTGCCCGCGCCCTCTACGCCTGGAGTCTCTGCCAGAAACTGGGTCTGGAGCCTGAATTCGACCGGGAGGATGCTATCAAGAAACTGCTGGCCTGCAAGAATGCGGACGGAGGATTCGGATGGTTCGCCGAAATGAGCTCATCTCCCCTCGTTACCGCCGTGGTCCTGCGCCTGGTGCACGGGCTCGAGATAGTGGATGAGGCCGCCGCGGTGCAGTATATCGACGCCCGCTTCTTTGCAAAGGAGAAGGTTGGCTGGTGGTACCGCGGGCTTTCGCTCCAGCAGTATCTCCATACCCGCAGCCTCTTCCCGGAGGTCGCTTTCAAGGAGAAGACGGATTCAGACTTCCGGAAGGATGCCAAGGCCTACCTGGTGCCTAAGAAAGAGCGCGGCCTCAACGGCTGGATTGCCGCCAAGGCCCGCCGGGTGCAGACTCTGGAGAACCTCCTCAACCTGGACGGCGGGGTGGCCCTCGCCTCGAAACTTGGCATCAAGCTGGGCACTGCCCGCAAACTCCGTAAGTCGCTTGCCGCCGACATCGAATCGCTGGTGGAATACGCGCAGCCGCACAAGAGCGGAGGTGTCTATTATCCGAATGCGGTGATGCCCTGGCGCGGGCTGCTCGAAACCGAACTCGACGCGCACTGCGCCCTGGCGGAGATAATGGACGAGCATGGGCACTTCGATATCTCCAACGGCATCCGCCTCTGGATTATGCTTCAGAAAGAAACCCAGCGCTGGAAACAGCAGTCCGGTTATATCGAGGCCCTCGGCATGGTGCTGAACGGCCCCGAGGATGTGCTGGACACCAAGGTGCTGGCTCTGAAGGCAGAGTATACTCTGCCCTTCGAGAAGATCAAGGCCGCCGGAAACGGGATGGCCATCGCAGCTGACATCCGGCCGGAAATCAGCAAGATTGGTGACAAGATAAAGCTTTCCTACACCATCTCCAACGAAGAGAACCGCAGCTTTGTCAAGGTCACCATCCCCTTCGGAGCGGGCCTTATCCCCGTAAACCAGCTTTCCGGCTACCGATGGAACTGCTACCGAAACGTGCTGGCAGACCGCATCGAACTTTGGTATGAGGTTTATCCCGAAGAGAAGACGACCGTCACCGAAGAATTCTTCGTCACCCGCGCCGGGTCGTTCCAGGCACCCGTGGCAACCATAGAATGTGAATACGCCCCGCACTATCGCGCGAACGACGCGTGGAACGGGCGTCTTGAGATATCCGCGAAATGAGCTATCTGACCCTGCGCCCCGGAATGGAGTTGAGCCATTCCATAGAAGACTACCCCGACGGAATAGTGGTGGTGGTGGACAAGCCCTACCGCTGGACTTCGGCGGACGTGATCCGCAAGGTGAAGTGGATGGCTATCAAGCATTTCCGCAAGAAGAACCTGAAGGTGGGGCACGCCGGCACGCTGGATCCTTTGGCTACCGGAGTGCTGCTGGTGTGCATCGGCAAGGCCACGAAACTGGCGGAAAGTTTCCAGCGCGAGCGCAAGCAGTATATCGCGGGGGTCACTTTCGGCGCGACTACTCCTTCTTATGACAGGGAGAAGGATGTGGATGCTTTCTATCCGCTGGAAGGGGTTTCGGAAGATGCTTTGCGTGCCGTGCTGCCGTCTTTTCTTGGCGAGCAGGATCAGGTTGCGCCGCTTTTCAGTGCCAAATCGGTGGATGGGGTGCGGGTTTACGAGATTGCGCGCAAACGCTATAAGGCAGGGCTGCCGGTGGAGGATCTGGGCGTGTTGCAGGCCAGCCGGATAACGATCTACGATATGCAGTTGCTATCTTATATAGGAAAGGTTGTTCCCCCTGAGGGAGTTCGTCCTTCGGACTCACCCCACCATCCCTTCGGGACGGTCCCCCCGCTATCGAACCGCGGGTGTTACGTCCCTCAGGGGGAACACCTTTCTGATAACGATAGCAAATCAACGGCATCTTCCAGAATCAATGTCGCTGAGGTGCCTGAAGGGCTGCCGCAGGCGGAGATACTGGTAGACTGCAGCAAAGGCACATACATCCGCGCCCTTGCACGGGATCTGGGCGAAGCCCTCGGCAGCGGCGCCTTCCTTCACAGCCTCCGGCGAACAAAAAACGGGGGCTTCACCGTTGATGAAGCCCTCGATATAGAAAATCTGAAAAGTATCCTTACTATTTGACCTTGTGGGCCGTTTCGCCCATCAGTTCGGTCTCTGCGGTGGTGGCGGTGAGCAACTTGAATTTGAACTTACTCAGCATATCGCCAGGGTGTGAAGGATCATCTCCGGGGAGAGGATACCAAGCATAGCCTGGAACGAGCTCGAAGGTGTCTTTATCCATATCTCCCGCCATCCAGGAATATGTAATCATTTTACCTTTTTCATCGAAGGTAACACCTGACCACGCTTTTTGAGCTGAGGTGATATTGTAAGTGACCTCGTCGTTGGCATAGGTGTAGGTGCCTGAAACGTGCACTCCCCAGGCAATGATATAAACATCAAGTTTATTGCCTTTGAAGATCAGGCTGAAGGTGTAATCATCAGGATTATCCGGACCTCTCCAGATATTCCAACGGCCTTCAAGTGTTGCGCTGTCTTCATCTTTGTTTCCATTGCAGGCGGTGAATGCAGTGAGTGCAGCAAGTGCGATTCCGAGGAGGAGTAAAAATCTTTTCATTGTTTTCAGTTTTAATGTTATGTTCTGCAATATTATACATTATTTGGGATAAACGCAAATTTAGCGGACGACTACGATGTTCGGAACGGAGCGCTGGCCGTAATGATCGAAGCGTCGGTTGTCGTAAGGATGGGACACCACACCGGCAGGTTTTGTCCACAGCGTGCTGGATCCGCCGCCGTCCAGATTCAAGGCATCCTTGAGCCCGAACATCTTGGCAATCATAGCAGTCTCGTGGATGGTCGTGCCTATGCCCTGACCGGGGAAACGGCCGTCGATCACAATCAGATAGACCCATCCGTCGGAGGTGGTGCCTATCAGAGTGCGGGGATGGCGCTTGGCATAGAAGCCAGAACCGGGCCATTCATCGCGGGCTTCCCGCCCGTCCAGCAGAAGCACGGGGCCGGCCGCCATCGCTTCCTTGTGCCTGCGGGTGATAGCTGCATACTGGGTGGTGTCGCAACGGATAATCTTCACCTTATGGCAGCGCACCGCCATCACTCCATCCACCCGGAAGACCTCTGAGCCGCTCGTCTCGCCGCGACGTACACCGTTATCCTGCACCAGAGTGGTGGGATAGAGCGTTTTCATATTGAAATAGCTCCCGTTTATGGCGCCTATCGCATTATGCCTGAGCGCCAGGGCTTCGGTGCTGTCCGCGAACTCCGCCGGAGCATCCACTATATCGGTCTTATAGCGGCGGGCCTTATAGCGGATGACGGATATGAACTGGGTGGATTCGAACAGATTCAGCTGGGCGCTGCCATATTCGGCCCCCTTCCCAAGAGGCTGCCAGTTCCAGTCTGCGGCAGCGAACACGTCGGCATCCCTCTTTTCCGGCTCACCGGCAGACAGCTGCAATGCCAGCACTCCACAGAAGAAACAGACGATTATCCTTTTCATTCCGGCAGATGTCTAGATAGCGCAACTTTCATCGGAGCAGGGCTTTCTGGTGCCGAAGCTCTTGCCTGAGGGCTTGCCCTTCAGTTCCAATGCAACCTTGGCGGCAACCACGGTGCCCAGTTTCACCTTTCCGTCAGGATCGATCACATAAAGGGAAGGTATCCACTTCACGCCATACTCCCCGGCCACTTTCGATTCCTTCTTTCCGGCAGGATCGAACAACTGCACTCCGGGCAGGTAGTTCTCTTTCACGAAACTGCACAGGGTCTCGAACTCTTTGTCGAAGGATACCGATACGAACGCCACCTTCGCAGGATCGGCCGCCGCGAACATCTCCTTGATTTCGGGGATCTCGGCACGGCAGTCCGGGCACCAGGAGGCCCAGAATATCAGCACAACGGTGCGGCCGCGGAAATCGGCGATGGAAACATCGTTCCCTTCGATATCCTTGAGAGTGAAATCCGGCACCTCGGAACCGGGAGCCAAAAGGTCGGTGGCATATTGCTGATCGAGTTTGTCGTATTTTTTCATCTTGCATCCCGAAAAGAGCATAGTCAGAAAGGCGATAAGTGTGGCTAGCATAAAAAGGCGTTTCATATCTAAAATTGTTGTCAAATACAAAGATAAAAAAAAGACGCAAGACAGCCTATATCAACTGCATCATCGCATCCCACCAGCGGGCGGGGAGGATGGAGTGGAAGAAGATGATGAGGCCGGCGCCGAACCCGGCACGGTAGCGCACGTGGGGGCGGCGGGAATTCACCGCACGGCAGATCTTCTTTGTCACTGCCTTGGGCTCTGGAAGGATATCCGACTCGTAGGCCCTGCGGAACATCTTGGCCTGCTTGAGGGCCGCCTTTTCGTATGCCGTACCCTTGGAAGTATCTTCCAGGTGGCCTGCTGCAATGCTTCCCCAATTGGTATGGATGGGGCCCGGTTCGATGATGGAGACCTTTATTCCGAATGGCTTTACCTCCATACGAAGGGCGTCGCTGAGGGCCTCTACGGAATACTTGGACACGCAGTACCAGGATCCGAAAGTCATTGACATATGCCCGGCGACGGATGCAACGTTGATTATGCGACCGCTCCCCTGCTCACGCATAGATGGAAGCACAAGCTGGCAGAGGCGAGCCAGACCGAACACATTGACCTCCAGCTGATTGCGGGCATCGTCGATGGGCACGTTCTCCACGGCTCCGAAGAAGCCGTAACCGGCATTGTTCACAAGCACGTCGATACGGCCTTCGGCATCGAGAATTCCCTGCACGGCAGCCACGCAAGAAGCGTCGTCCGTGACATCTATATATAAAGGTGTGACCCCGTATTCTTTGAGGCTTTCAAGCCTGTCTGTCCGTCTTGCGCCAGCATAGACCTTGTGGCCCTGCATAGCAAGAGAGCGAGCAGCGTCATATCCGATGCCGCTGCTTGCTCCTGTTATAAAGATTATTTTCATCCCGGCAAATATAATTATAATTATCAATACGGCGCGCCGCCGATCCCTGCCGGATAGGACAAATGGCTGGATAAGAGCTATTTGATTGAAATCTGCTTGACGGTCTCAGGCTTCTGGATCTTTTCTCGCTTGGGGAGATGGACGTTCAGGACGCCATTCTCCATGCAGGCTTCGATCTTTTCCTGGTCGACATCGTCAGGCAGGAGCAGAGTCTGGGCAAATTTCTCGTAGGAGAATTCGCGACGGAGGAAACGGCCATGCTTATGGTCCTCCTTATGCTCGTTCTTCTTTTCCATCGCAATCTGGAGGTTGCCCTCATTGTCGACATGGATCTGGAAGTCTTCCTTGGTGAGGCCCGGAGCGGCGAGCTCCACTTCGTATTCTTTTTCGTTTTCTATGACGTTGATGGCAGGAGCAGTATAATTTGTCCTTTCCATCCAGCTGTTGTCGAAGAAGTCGTTGAAAATGTCCGGCAACCAGCTATCAGCAGTTCTACGTACAGGTAACATAATTCAAAAACTTTAATCGTCACGGTTTCCGGCCGTCCGGCCATCTTGCCGTATCCCTTGCGGGACACATTGGTAGATACAAACTGCGAACCAACCCCTTTTTTGAGCCAAAATGGCAAGAAGATGACATTTTGTCCGTTTTCAACAAGTTGCTGGCTTACTGCATTTTACAAAATCAGGTGTGTCGAATTCGGCACACCTGATTTTATAATTAGTTAATACTCAGTCCGTTACGAAAAACACTCCACTTTAGTAGAGTTCGTCCACGGGCTCCTTGTAGTCGTCGGCCTGGGGAGCGGGAGCCTGCTCGCGACGCGGCTTGAAGCTGCGACGCTCGCCACGGTCCTGGCGCTCGCCGTCGCGACGCTCGCGACGATCTCCGTCACGGCGTTCGCGGCGTTCTCCACCCTCACGGCGCTCACCGCCCTCGCGGCGAGGTCCACGGTCGTTTCCACCTTCGCGGCGGGGTCCGCGGCCACCCTTAGGCTCGACATAGCCCTCGGGCTTCTCGGTGAGAGCGCGCATGGAAAGGCGCATCTTGCCGGTCTTGGCATCGATCTCGAGAAGCTTCACGTCAACCTCCTGGCCAACGGTCAGCACGTCCTCTACCTTCTCGGTCTTTGTCCAGGCGATCTCGCTCACGTGGAGCAGGCCTTCCTTGCCGGGAAGGATTTCCACGAATGCACCGAAATCAAGGATGCTGACCACCTTTCCGTGGTAGGTCTGGCCTGCCTCGGGAACAGCGCAGATGCCCTTGATCCACTCCAGAGCCTTCTGCATTGCTTCCTTATCGGCGGAGGCGACATCGACCACACCTTCGGTAATGTTGGTGCCGGGGATGGGAACTTCCTCGATGTTGATGGTAGCTCCGGTCTCCTTCTGGATCTTCTGGATGGTCTCGCCGCCCTTTCCGATCACTGCGCCGATGAACTCGGCAGGGATGCGGATCTGCTCGATACGAGGCACGAAAGGCTTGTAGTCTGCGCGAGGTTCGGCGATGGTCTTGAGCATCTCGCCCATGATGTGGATACGTCCCTGGCGGGCCTGCTCGAGTGCCTTAGCGAGCACCTCGTAGCTGAGGCCGTCGACCTTGATATCCATCTGGGTGGCGGTGATGCCGTCGGCGGTGCCGGTGACCTTGAAGTCCATGTCGCCGAGGTGATCCTCGTCGCCGAGGATGTCGGTGAGGATGGCGTAACGGTCGTTGGGGCGCTCAGCGTCGGTGATCAGGCCCATTGCAACACCTGCGACGGGCTTCTTGATCTTGACGCCGGCATCCATCAGTGCGAGGCATCCGCCACAGACGGAAGCCATCGAAGACGAACCGTTGGATTCGAGGATATCGGAAACTACGCGAACTGCGTAGGGATTCTCGGGTGCGAGCGGAACCACGGGCTTGAGGGCACGCATTGCGAGGTTGCCGTGGCCGATTTCGCGGCGTCCGGTTGCACGGATAGGCTTGGCCTCACCGGTGGCGAACGGAGGGAAGTTATAGTGCAGCACGAACTGCTGGTCTTCCTGGATCAGGACTTCGTCCATCTCCTTCATATCCATCTTGGTGCCGAGGGTGACGGTCGCGAGGGACTGCGTCTCGCCGCGGGTGAAGATGGCGGAGCCGTGGGCGCAGGGGAGGTAGTCCACCT
>CAMJJO010000014.1 GCA_946406095.1 uncultured Bacteroidales bacterium
CAAACTCTCCAAAGCATGCGAGGGGCAGTTCGATGTCACGAAACTCCGCGCCGGCAACCAGGTGGACGCGTATTATGCAGGAGATACCCTCTCCCCGCTCCTCCGCTACGTGGTTTACCAGAAAGACCGCATCAATTCCACGGTTTTCCAATGCTACGATTCCCTGTCGGTATGGAACGTGGCCAAGCAGGTGGACACCGTCCGCAAGTTCACCGACGTCACCATAACCAGTTCATTATGGAACGACATGATATCGGCCGGAGCATCTCCTCTGCTGATCCTCGAATTGGCGGACGTCTATGCCTGGACGGTCGATTTCTTCGGCCTCCACGAGGGAGACCGTTTCCGGGCGATCTATCATCAGCGCGTCTGCGAAGGCGATGTGATCGATATTCTGGGTGTGGATTTCGCAGAATACACCCGTGGCCGGGACACCCTCTACGCCATACGTTACGACCAGCACGACAATGGCAACAAGTACTGGAACCAGAAGGGAGAATCCATGCGCAAAGCCTTCTTGAAAGCACCGCTTAAGTTCAACCGCATAAGCAGCAAGTTCAGCTATCACCGGGTCCATCCCGTGCATGGCGTAGTGCGCCCTCATACGGCCGTAGATTATGCCGCGCCTTCAGGCACGCCCGTACATGCCCTCGGCGACGGCGTAGTGCTCTCCGCAGGCTGGGGTAAGGGTGGTGCAGGAAACATGATCAAGATACGTCATAATAGCGTCTACACCACCGGATATCTTCATCTCAAGGGCTTTGCCAAGGGCATCAAGGCAGGCACGCGCGTGGCACAGGGGCAGACGATCGGATATGTTGGGATGACCGGCACCGCCACCGGGCCGCACCTGGATTTCCGGGTTTGGAAAAACGGCACGCCCGTAGATCCTCTCAAACTGGAATCTCCGTCGGCAGAGCCTATAAAGAAAGAGAATCTGCCCGCCCTGGACAGCCTCTACCGCACATACAAGGCAGAAATGGCCGGATATGGAAATTAAGCCGATTGCATACTACCGCGGTCCATTGACCGAGAAGTTCGGCACTCCTCGTCAGGCAGGTCTGGTGCCGGATCTGCCTGGCACCGTGGAGTTTTGCAAGGGATTCGAACCCGCGATGCTGGATGGTCTGGAAGGTTTTGATTACATCTGGCTGATATGGGGATTCAGCCTGAACAATCCCCATGCATCCTTATCTTCCAAAGTCCGCCCACCCCGTCTTGGAGGCAACGAGAAGATGGGTGTCTTCGCCACCCGCTCCCCATATCGCCCCAATCCCCTGGGGCTTTCCTCCGTGCGCATTGCTACCATAGATGCCGCAGCCGGCAGGATAGAAGTTCTTGGCGCCGACCTGGTGGACGGCACGCCAATCTTCGATATCAAGCCGTATGTGGAATACGCCGATTCCCACCCCGGTGTGCGCTCCGGCTTTGCTTCTGCAGCACCTAGTAAGGCTTTGAAGGTAGTCTGGACAGATCCTTCCATGCGCGATGGCACCCTCGAAGATATCCTTGCGCAGGATCCCCGCCCTGCCTATCAGGATGACCCCACCCGCATCTATGGCCTAAGCTACGATGAAAAAAACATCCGCTTCAAGGTTGAAGAGGATGTTTTGACCGTGCTGGAAGCGGATATCGTCTCCTAAAGTATATTACAGTTCATAAATATTCGCAACCACTTTTATATCAGCATCTTCCAATGCCACAATCTCGATCTCGGGAGAGATCTTGTAGAGGCGCAGGCCGACGGCCGTTTCTTTCGGAGTCATGCTGCTCAGAGTGTATATCCGGTCTTCTGGTTTCCAATCCGCGGGTTTGCCATCGCGATGAATGTGGTCCTTTACCCGCAGTTCCAGTGTTCCGGTATATGACAGGTGAACTGTAAGCGCCGCAAAATCCCCCACTTCCATCGCAGGGCTTTTCCAGTGTTCTCCCGCCTTCAGTGAAAGTGATTCTTCCACAGATGCCACGCTTTCCCGGCCGACCGTCTGATGCCAGAAGAAATCCGAAAGTTCTATTGCAACCCCGTCATCAAGTGATCTCCGCTCATGTGGCGTGGGGAAGATGGAAGACTGGCAGGGATGGCCGGCAGACTGAAGCGCTTCGATATAGGCGGCATCCTGCATATCGTGCTTCATCGTGCTCATTCCGGTCCATCCGCCGATTTCTTCCAGGCCGGAGATAGTCGCCTCTGCAGTGGCACGACCCGGATCCCACAAGATCAGGCAGTTGGAAATGCTTCTTGCATATCGAAGAGCCGAGTGATTCTCTTCGAATGCTATCCACCTGTCTCCCAGTATCTTTTGCGCAAGTCTGTAGCTCTCAAGCACTTTGCTGTGAAGCATAGGGATGACTCCGGTCTTCTTGCAAGTGAGAAGCATTTCTTCCAGTGTCGGTATGGGAGTACGCTTGCTGGGATCGGAAGACTCCAAAACATAGTTGCTTCTAAGGTCGTCGAACATGCAGTCGGAAACGCGCACCGGTTTTTCTATCTTCGAGTAATCAGACGCATTCCGCATGGTGCGGTTGATAGTGCCGTCGTGCATGACTACCATCTTCTGGTCCAGGGTATACTTGACATCCATTTCAACGGCAGGATACCCATACCTGGCCGCCATCTCAATGCCGTAAGTGCTGTTTTCGGGGATGAAGTACTCTCCATCAGGTTCACGAAGCCAGCAACCCCTGTGGGCCACCGCAGTGCTGATTCCGTCTGGAGTTGTCTCGGCAAAACGCTCCCGGACATAGTTCCCGGAAGAAGTGCAGGCCTGAAGAATTATCAGGCCTGCGATCATCATTTTTCTCATGCTTTGAGTATAGGGTTACGGGCAGCCGCAGTCTCATCCGGGCGGCCTATGGGTGTATTGTGGGGCGCACCGTGGAGGATATCAGGATCTTCCGCAGCTTCTGCCGCAATCTTCCGCATAACTGCAATGAATTCGTCGAGAGTCTCCAGCGATTCGGTCTCCGTCGGCTCGATCATTATAGCCTGATGGAAGAGCAGGGGGAAGTAGATCGTGGGTGCGTGGAATCCATAATCCAGCAGACGCTTTGCCACGTCGAGAGTAGTCGCGCCGGCCTTGCCTTCGCGTGCACCATCGTCGATCAACCCGTCGAACACGAACTCGTGCTTGCACACGGTAGGAATGGGCAGTTTGTAGCAATCCTTCAGGGACTCCTTTATATAATTGGCGCCAAGCACCGCCAGAGGACCCGCCATCTTCACGTTCTGCTTGCCCAGCATAAGTATATATGCATAGGCGCGGAGCATCACGCCGAAGTTGCCGTGGAATCCGGATGTCCTGGGGACATCGAGATAAGGCAGCACCCTCTCCCCTACGCCGACAGGGCCGCTTCCGGGGCCACCGCCACCGTGGGGCGTGGAGAATGTCTTGTGCAGATTCAGGTGCATGATATCGAATCCCATATCACCGGGGCGGACCTTGCCGAGCAGAGGGTTCATATTTGCTCCATCATAGTAGAGCAGACCTCCGCACTCGTGCACGAGCTTTGCAATCTCCCCTATCTGGCGCTCGAAGAGCCCCAGCGTGTTGGGATTGGTCATCATGATACCGGCAATGTCCGGGCCGAGAAGAGGCTTGAGGGATTCTACATCCACCAGACCGTCAGCTCCGGACTTGACTTCCACGATTTCGAGACCGCAGACAGCCGCACTGGCAGGATTTGTGCCATGGGCGCTGTCCGGGACTATGACCTTGGTGCGTGCAGCATCCCCGCGGGCCATATGGTATTCCCTCATCAGCATCAGACCTGTGAGTTCGCCGTGGGCGCCTGCGCAGGGAAGGAAGGTGAAATGCTTCATACCCGTAATCGCTGCCAGGGCCTTGTCAAGGCCGTCTATAACTTCCTGAGCGCCCTTCACGGTTTCTGCGGGCTGCAGCGGGTGCAATCCCGTGAACAGCGGATGATTGGCGATTTCTTCGTTGATTTTGGGGTTGTACTTCATTGTGCAGGATCCCAGCGGATAGAATCCAGTATCCACACCGAAGTTCATCTGACTCAGATTGGTATAATGACGGGCCACGTCCACCTCACTGACTTCCGGTAGATCCAATGCTGTACCGCGTAGCAGATTATTTGGCAGAACGGTTGCAAAACCTGCAGAGTCGGCAGCTGCCCCTGATGAGCATTTTTCTGCGAAGAAGGGGTACTGCCGCGATGCAGGCAAAGAGTATCCGGTCCTGCCGGGATGACTGAGTTCGAATATCAATTTGTCGTAGTACCTCATAACGCAATCTCCTTTACAACAGCAACCAGGGCATCGATTTCTTCCTTGGTACGCTTCTCGGTTACACAGAAAGTGACATAGCCGTCAAGTTCGAGGGCGGCAAAGAATCCGGCATCCAGCAGTTTCTGCTGAAGCACAGCGACATCCACCTTTGGCTTCAGGCAGAACTCCTTGAGGAACGGCCTGCCGGGGAAGGCTTCTTCGAAGCGCCCCGTCTTGAGGAGTTCATCATAGAGATAATGGGCGCCCGCGCAGGATAGCTCATTCACTTTGCGAAGGCCCTCAGGCCCCATCAGAGACAGATAGACCGTCGCCCAAAGAGCCATGAGGCTCTCGTTGGAGCAGATGTTGGAAGTGGCCTTCTCGCGGCGGATATGCTGCTCACGGGCCTGGAGGGTAAGCACGAAACAGCGTTTGCCGGATGCATCCACGCTCTGGCCGACGATACGCCCGGGAATCTTGCGCATATAATCCTGTTTGCAGGCGATGAACCCGGCATAAGGGCCGCCGTAGCAGATGGGCATTCCAAGAGTCTGGGCATCACCCACGGCGATGTCCGCGCCCCATTCGGCTGGGGTTTTAAGAACGGCGAGGGCGGAAGGATCGCAATACTCTATGAGCAGGGCACCGGCGGCATGCACGGCATCGGCATATCCGGTCAGATCCTGGATGACACCATGGCGGCATATCGAGGGCACCAGCACTCCGGCCACGTCAGGGCCGAGTTCTTCCAGCACATCCCAAGCAAATACTACTTCTATGTCAGGGTACTTGAGGTATGTCTTCACCACGTCCAGCACATTCTGCATCAACTTGGTGGAGACAATGACCTTATTGCGCTTGCGGGTGCTGTTGACAGCCATGCGGAGGGCCTCCGCGGCAGCTGAAGGACCGTCATACATGCTGGCATTGGAAACATCCAACCCGGTAAGGCGGCAGATCATCGACTGCCACTCGAAAATATAACGCAGGGTTCCCTGGGAAATCTCGCACTGATATGGCGTGTAAGCCGTCAGAAACTCTGAACGGGAGGTGATATAGGGAATGACAGCCGGCACGTAATGATCGTAGGCGCCCTGCCCCACGAATACTTTGAGCTTGGTATTCTTTTCTCCGAGCTTTTCGAAGAAATCGCGGACCTGCTGCTCGCTCATTGCATCCGGCAGGTCATACTCACCCTGATAAATGAAATCCGCGGGAACATCCGAGTAGAGGCCGTCCAGATTACGGACGCCTGCACGCTCGAGCATCACGCGGATATCATCTTCAGTATGAGGGAAATAAGAAAATCCCGACATAACTGATTATTTTGCTATTTCACCGTATGCGGCTGCAGAGAGGAGCCCTTCGAGCTCCGCTTTATCGCTCATCTCGACCTTGATGATCCAGGCTCCGTAAGGATCCTCGTTGATGAGTTCAGGTTTATCTTCCAACTCTTCGTTTACAGCGACAACCTCGCCGCTGACCGGAGAATAGAGTTCGCTGGAGGCTTTCACGCTTTCGAGGGCGCCGAAATCTTCACCCTTGGTAACGCTGTCACCTTCGGCAGGGACATCGACATAGGTAATGTCGCCCATTTCTTCCTGTGCGAAGTCGCTCACGCCAATGATGGCGATATTGCCGTCTACTTTTACCCATTCGTGGGATTCGCTGTAGAGAAGCTCGTCAATAATCTTGCTCATTTCTTATAATTGGTTTGATAAAATCTTTTCTTTACCGTTTCGCCGGGGAACACCTTGTGGCGGATCTGAATATTGAGTTTTGTGCCAAGGGGTGCATAAGCCGCGTCCACCAGGGCAAAGCAAATGCTCTTGTCGAGTGATATGGAATGATAGCCGGTGGTCACGACTCCGACCTGGGTTCCGTCATCCAGAACGACGGGGTAACCTGCGCGGGGAATGGCCTTGTCGGCAATCTCGATACCAACGAGTTTCTTTGCGACACCTTCGGTCTTCTGTTTTACAATGGCATCCTTGCCTATGAATTCCTCTTTGTCCAATTTGCAGAACATCGAGAAGCCTGCCATTACGGGCGAGATATCGGCTGTAAGCTCATCTCCGTAGAGCGGAAGCCCGGCTTCGAAGCGGAGGGTATCCCTGCACCCAAGGCCACAGGGAGCGACTCCGGCGGCAAGGAAGGTTCTCCAAAGGTCTACTATTGCCTCGGGAGTAGCATAAATCTCGAATCCGTCCTCCCCGGTGTAGCCGGTGCGGCTGACGATCGCCCTCTTTCCATATAGTTCGAAATCGGCGAAATGATAGAATGCTATGCCGCTCAGGTCCATGCCGAGGACTTTGGAGACGTATTTCTCTGCCTCGGGCCCCTGAACTGCAACCTGGCCCCAATTGTCCGAATCATTGAGGATTCCTACCTCGAAACCCTCGGCATTCTTAAGGATCCATTCGTAGTCTTTGTCGATGTTTGCTGCATTGACCACGAGAAGGAATGCATCCGGTGCATACTCCTTATACACGAGTAGATCATCCACGGTGCCTCCGTCGGGATAAAGCATCATTCCGTAAAGAATCTGCCCGGGCTCCATGGGGCGGACATCATTCGTGAATATGTGGTTGACAAATGCCTCTGCCTGGGGGCCATTAACAAATATTTCCCCCATGTGGGAAACATCGAAAATGCCGGCGTGATGGCGGACAGCATTGTGTTCCTCCGTAATGGAACTATATTGGATGGGCATGTCGAAGCCCGCAAAAGGGCTCATTTTCGCTCCGAGGGCAAGGTGCTCGCCGTGGAGACAGGTGGTTTTGAATTGGTTATCCATAATTGACGACCAATTTAACAATTTTAAAGGATTTTATCAAGAAAAGCGGAAGAATAATTACCCCCTGATCAACTCCATATCCTTTTTCAGGATGAGCTTGGGATCCATAAGTGCAACCTTCTGAAAGAGTTGCACCTGACGGCCGAGGGAAAGATAGACCTTGTCTTCGTGGCCACCCTTGCGCCACCACTTATAAAAACCGAGAGGATCGTTTTCGAAAGGAATGCTTGCGACGATTCCGCTGCTGTAACCCGGGTAATCGATAACCAGTTTGAGACCGACGAAACGCTTGTAATAATCAGGATCCGCCTTGCGCAACTTGCTTTCAAGAGGGCGGAGGACTTCCATCTCATCCACCTTGAGGCATTTTTCCTTGACTATCATCTTGTGAATGCGTATGGGGTCGAAAGAAATCCAATTGCCCATTTTCATGGTCGTCATTTCCCCATCCCCGGTGTCGAGTGTGAGCTCGTCCATCGAGAGATAGACCTTTTCGCGGTCTAAAGGAAATATCGCTTCGGCTGCCATATACACCAACTGAATAGGCAAAATTAGGTTTTTTTTTCCATTTTTCCTAATTTTGGCATCAATGAAATGCGTTTTGGTGCATATGAGCAGCCTATTTTACGACGAAAACTGGTCGCCGGAGGGAGCCATTTCGCTCGACCTCAGAAATCTGGAGGGCACCACCTGCTATTGTGACGCATCAGCCGAAGCGATAATTGCCGAAGCATTCAAATCATTGCCGCTCAACGCATTGCACTGGATAGACGGGGGTGATTACCACTATCTGAGCGATATTTGGATGAGACGTCTGGAGGCGCCTGCAAGACTGGTTTTGTTCGACAATCACCCGGACGACCAGGAACCTGCATTCGAAGGTGGCATTCTATCGTGTGGCGGCTGGGTAGCCCATACCAGACGCACAAATCCCATGGTAAGGGACGATTCGGAACGAATATGGCTTAGCATAGACCTGGATTATCTGTCCAGAGATTTCGCCAGAACAAACTGGGATCAGGGAAACGCCAGCATTCAGGACCTTTTTGAAGGTATCACGACCGCGATCGAAGGGAAGAAATTGGCAGGTGTGGATATTTGCGGAGGAATCACGGCCGCCCAGGGTGCTCGCGCAGAGGATTATGCCATAAATCTGAAAACCAGAAAGGCCCTCCAGGAATTCTTTACAAGACTTTAGCCAGAACGTCGTAATACTTCTTGGACACAGGAATGCTGGGAAGCCCTGCTTCGTCCAGCTCCGCATATACAATTCCGCCGGTCTCCTTTCTCAAGACGGTCAAATGGGCTGGATTGACGTAGAATGAACGCTGACAGCGTATGAATCCGTATTTCGAAGCAGTCTCCTCGAGGGAAGCCATAGTCGCCCTGAGTTCATATTTCTTCACCTTGCCGCTCTCGGTATAATTGATATTGACATAGTTTTCCCGGGCTTCGATGAACAGTACGGCATATGGAGAAATGATCAATTTAGGCCTCTGGTAAATATCGAGGAAACGAATCAGGGACGTATCACCAGCCTCTTTGGCGGCATTCTCTTTCTCCCTTTCTTTATGAGCCGCTATCGTATATGACAGAGTGAGGATAGTATATGGGAAAATATACATGAGGTAGCACATCCCCGTCGTGTTCATGAGCATATTCAGATAATGTTGTTCCTGATCCTCGAGGGATAGGAACAAGGCAACAAAGCATGCCACCACCATCACTTCTCCCATACACCAGATTATATAATGCGCCCAGGTAAAATGACGGATGCCCTTCATGTAATGAAAAGCAACTCTCAGGCAGCATTGAAGAACGACGGCAATAGCAAAACAGATAGAAAGATTGAATGCAAAACTGTCCCTTCCCATATCCAGATACTGGCTCAATCTGAATGGTTCGTATAGCAGGATGAAGACGAAACAAAAGAAGGGGCAGAGAAACATATGGACAATCTGCGTTCCCCAACGGAAGAATATCTTAGGAAGTGTATGCATTCTATCACTGTTTTAACTGTGACAAAGTTACAATAATTATTCATTTCGTCACAATATATTTGTTTTTATCACCAAAACAGCAATTTCATCACAATCATTCGTCACCAATCAACTTTTATTTTTTCTGCCGGAAAAAGGGCGCATCTTTGTATTGCAAAATGCTACTGACCCTAAACTTAAAGTGATTATATCAGAAATGAAGCCCCGCCACAAGTGATTGCCGCGGGGCTTCGGTTTATATTAGCGTCAGATTATTTATTCAGGTCGTCTGCACTCTTGATAAACTTCTTGAGATCTTCATCGGAAACGTGATAATTCTGCATTTCACCAGAGAAATAACTGTCGTATGCAGCCATATCCACGAAACCATGACCGGACAGATTGAACAGGATTGTCTTTGCCTCACCGGTTTCCTTGCATTTGAGCGCTTCGTTAATCGTCGCTGCAATTGCGTGGCAGGATTCGGGAGCAGGGATGATACCTTCCGTCTGGGCAAACAGGACTCCAGCTGCGAAAGAATCTTTCTGCTCGATATCGACAGCCTCCATATAGCCGTCCTTCATAAGCTGGGAAAGGATAACCCCGGCACCATGGTAACGAAGGCCTCCTGCATGTATGGATGCCGGCTTGAAAGTATGCCCGAGAGTGAACATCGGGAGCAGCGGGGTCATTCCGGCCTCATCCCCGAAGTCATATTCGAACTTGCCTTTGGTGAGTTTAGGGCAGGAGCAGGGCTCCGCAGCTATGAAGCGAGTTTTCTTTCCTTCCTGGATATTGTGACGCATGAAAGGATATGCAATACCCGAGAAGTTGGAGCCGCCGCCGAAGCAGGCAATCACGATGTCGGGATACTCCCCTGCCAGGGCCATCTGCTTTTCGGCCTCAAGGCCTATGATACTTTGATGCAGGCAGACATGGTTCAGCACAGAGCCGAGAGCATATTTGCAATTTGGAGTAGACACTGCCAATTCGATGGCTTCGGATATGGCGCAACCCAAAGAGCCCTGATCATTGGGGTTCTTGGTTATTATATCCTTCCCGGCACGCGTGCTCATCGAAGGTGAAGGGGTGATGGCTGCGCCGAAAGTCTGCATGATCGAGCGCCTGTAAGGCTTCTGCTCATAGCTTACCTTAACCATATATACAGCGCAGTCAATGCCGAACTTTTTGGTGGCATAGCTGAGAGCACCGCCCCACTGGCCTGCACCCGTCTCAGTAGTAAGATTGGTGATACCCTGTTCCTTGGCATAATAGGCCTGGGCAATGGCGGAGTTAAGTTTATGGCTGCCGGCAGGGCTGACGCTTTCGTTCTTGAAATAGATATGGGCGGGAGTGCCAAGCGCTTTTTCCAGTTCATAAGCACGCACCAGCGGAGTGCATCGATATGCGGCATACTGCTCGCGTACTTCTTCCGGGATAGGAATCCACTCATCGGTCTGATTCAGTTCCTGGTCGGCGCATGCCTTGCAGAAAATCGGATACAGGTCCTCGGCCTTGAGGGGCTGATGCGTACCTGGATGGAGGAAAGGCAGCGGCTTATTGGGCATAATAGCCTGAATGTTGAAAAAATGGGTGGGAATCTCAGATTCCGGAAGCAAGAACTTTTTCTGTTTCATAACATATAATAATTAATAGTTGATATTTCTTATACAAAAAAGCAGCATATCGTAAGTCCGATATGCTGCTTGACTCCTATATACACGGCAATGGAACTTACGACTTTTTGAGTTGTAAGCGCCACCACCAGATATTTGCGTTGTTCATCATTCTTTTGCAAATAAAGAAATTAGTTTTTTTATATGCAAGAAAATAATTAAAAAAATATCACAATCCCCAATCGGAGGCAGAAAAACTGCTTTTGGGGGCATTGGGGACATTCGGGAAATATGTAAATCCGGTGATTTCCTCAAGGTCCTTGACGCTCATCATTTCTTTGCTGCTGACCTTCTGCCCCTTAAGCGAGTTCGTGTGGGCGCGGACGAATGCGGCACATTTGAGTTCCGATGCGCTGCAATCCTTCAGGGCCTTGCCGGTGTTGCCACTCTTCGTGCGCAGCAACAGATAATAGAACATCGTAGGGAACCCTACGTCGTTCCGGCCGCCGAAACTGATAGTCTGAGGAGAAACCTTATTGCCGTATCCATCCGTAAACTCCTTGAAATAGCATCCTATAACTATATACAAGGTATCGGAGCAGACCTGTTTGTCCACCCAGTCTTCCAACGTGTTCCAACCACCGCCACCGGTGTTGAAGCCGGAAGAAAGCTGGGGTGCGATATTTGGATAGAAGAACACATCCCTGTTCGTGGCGGCAGAACAGGTCCGTTCGGCAGATCCGAGCATATGTCCTTTATTGCAACCGCCTCCGGTGGAAGTCGAATTGTACTGCAGATTGGCTGGAATCGCCGCATCCACCCTGTAGGAATCGTTCCTACCACTGTTGCCGACATACATCGAATGCCGAGGAGCGGCCACCCAATAAGGGCAATGCTGACTTGCGCTGAAACAAACGGTATAGTTGCGGGCGGTCTTGCCTCCGGGCCCCTTTTCGCCACCTGCACACATATGCCAGGCATAGTAGTAATCGGAATTGCCGGAATCGCTCAGATATGCGCCATCCTCTTTTAAACGCATTACCGGCAGTTCATACCATCCAGGCTGCGAGAACGCGGCTGGTTTATCCTCCTCCCTGGGAGTCTTGAAGGAACGGACCTCGCCGAAGCGATAAGCCCCCGCTCCATCTTTCCAGAAGAGTGCATAAGCCCTATAATAATAGGTAACGTCGTCATTCAGGCCTTCAAGGGATGCGGAAAAAGAACCATTGCCAGCAGATAAGATATCGCTGGACTGTAGAGTATTCGAGAGCTTATCGGAAGAAAAGCCCCATTCAAAACCCACTTCGCGCGGAGCCTGGGCAAAACCATCCAAAGAACCCTCCAAAACTGCGGTAGAGGCACTCACACTGGATGCATCACCGGTTATCACCTGACCTTTGTACTCCGTATCGGCAGGCGTACATCTGCAAGCGGAGAACACTGCGAGCACAAGACTCAATACAATCAAATTCTTTTTCATTTAACTGTTGTTTCTACACAATCCGCATAACAAGAACAAGGGCCGGAGGAAAAACGGAAGGCGCCCTTCTCCAAATGCCATTTTCCGTCTTGACCGACGAATGCAAGTTCGTCTGCAGGGACGCTCATGCGCACCGTTTTGCTCTCGCCCGGAAGCAGATCGACCTTGGTGAAGGCACGCAGTCTCCGCACATCGGGGACCATGCTAGCCACAATATCGCTGCTGTATAGAAGCACTGCTTCCTTGCCGGCTATTGATCCGGTATTGGTAACTGTCACTTCGAAATCAAGCATATCGCCAGATTTGAACTCCGACTTGCTGCATTTGAAATCCGAATACCCGAAGGTGGTGTAGCTGAGACCAAAGCCGAACGGCCACTGGACGTCCATCACAGCATCGTAGTTGTACTCCCCTTCCATTGTTTCTACATTCTCGGATACCTTATAGTCGTAGGTGTGCAGCGCGTTGACATGTTTTGGATAAGTGAACGGAAGCTTTCCGCTGAAGTTCGCATCACCTGCAAGCAGTTCGGCAAGGGCGTCGCTGCCATAATTACTCGGGAGCATCACATCCACGACAGCATTTGCAAGAGGCTCCACATCGCCGATCACGCGCGGGCGGCCTTCATTAAGAACAAGTACGACAGGCTTCCCCGTAGAGGCCACTGCTTTAAGAAGATCTTTCTGATTGGTGGAAAGGTTCAGGTCATCCATATTGCCCGGTGTCTCGCAATAACTGTTTTCGCCGAGGCAGAGCACAACGACATCCACTCCACGGGCCGCAGCGACTACTGAAGGGATATTGATGTCGAGTTCTTTCTGCCACTCATAGCGTGACTGATCGAACTCGATTCCAGAAACGCATTTCACCTTATCCCTGCCAAACTTCAAGGCCAGGGCTTCGGAGATGGTATTGAACCTGTCCACATAGGCAGGATCATCCGTTCCCTGCCAAGTGTATGTCCAGCCACCGCTGAGAGTCCGCATAGAATTGGCGCAGGGGCCGGCAACCAGTATACGGGATCCTTTATTTATAGGAAGGATGCCATCATTCTTCAGCAACACCTCACTCTCGAGGGCCGCCTGATAAGCCATAGCCTCGAATTCCGGACCTGCGAACTTGTCGAACGCAGTTGTACTCCAGGTGGGATTGTCGAACAGGCCGAGCCTGTATTTTAGACGAAGGATACGGCGCACGGCATCATCTATCCTGCTCATGGGTATCAGTTTCTCCTGCACCGCAGCCTTGAGATCCACACAGCATAGAGTGTCGTAAGGTTCCATCACCATGTCGATTCCGGCATTGATTGCCTGTGCGAGAGCCTCCTTGCGGTCTGCAGCAATGTGCTCGCGGGTAAAGAGGTTGTTGACGTCCGCCCAGTCAGTCACCAACATGCCATCCCAATTCAGGCCTTCCTTGAGCCAGTCGGTGAGCAGCATCTTGCTGGCATGGACCGGCATCCCGTTCACGCTGGCAGAGTTCACCATCACGCTGAGCGCCCCTGCTTCGATGCACTCCTTGAATGGGCGGAAATACTTCTCACGCATGTCATGCACGGCAAGGATGGCCGGAGTACGGTCTTTGCCACTGAAGGGAGCTCCGTAAGCCATATAGTGCTTGAGGCAAGCCGCCACACCCTCTTCCTGGATCGCCCTGGTCTCGGCAACGGCCATTTCAGACTGCACCAGGCAGTCCTCGCCGAAACTCTCCCATGCACGGGACCAACGAGGGTCGCGTCCCAGGTCCATCACCGGAGAGAAAGTCCAGGGGCACATGGCGGCGCGGGTCTCATAAGCGAGCACATGGCCCAGATTTGTTGCATGCCGAGTGTCAAAAGTGGCGGCGATGTTGATTTCCTGCGGGAACAATGTGCCTTCGGCAAGATAAGTCGCCCCGTGAATCATGTCCAGCCCGTAAATCATAGGGATGCCGATGTATTTCATCGATGCATCCTGCAGGCCCGAGATAAGTTCGGCAGTATACTCCCTGCTCTGAGCTTCTCCTTTATATACATTAAGGATAGAGCCTATCTTCCATCGGCCGAACACTCTTTCCATCTTCGCCTCGTCCAGTCCATCATTGTTTACTACGAGGTCGATGTTCAGTTGGACCATCTGGCCAATCTTGGTGTCCAGGTCCATTCCTTTCAGGGTCTTTTCGACCCTGGCTTCAAGGGCTTTGTCTTCAGGAATCGCAGGCTTTACACCCGTCTTGCAAGAAACAAGGGCGGACAAAAGGCAAGCCATCGATACTAAACGGGATGTCTTCATATGATCAATATTCTCTATTTCCAAAAATGGCAGTTCCTATGCGCACCTCCGTACTGCCATGACGTACGGCTATCGGCCAGTCATCCGACATGCCGATAGACAGCTGGTCGAACCCGTCCAGAGCAGGAAACTGGCCCCGGCACTCATCGAAAAGGGATTCAATCTTCGCGAAGTCCGCAGCGACCGCCTCTTCGTCATCGGTGTGAGATGCCATTCCCATCAGCCCGCGGAAACGCACGTACGGGAATTCTCCGGCCATCTGCAGCACCGCCTTCACCTCCGAGGGGGTGAATCCCTGCTTGGTCTCCTCGGCGCCGATATGCACTTCCAACAGAACCTGAATGGTCTTCCCATTCTTCTCTCCCCAGTTGTTCACGGCTTCCAGCAGGTGCAGTGTGTCGATAGATTCCACCAGATAGGCATAGGGCAGCACGAGTTTCAGCTTATTGGTCTGCAGATGCCCGATGAAATGCCACTCGATATCCGGCGGGAGCTGTACGGCCTTGGCAGCGAACTCCTGCGGACGATTCTCCCCAAAAGCCCTCTGGCCTTCGCTGTAGGCTTCCAAGATTGCTTCGAAGGGATGGAATTTGGAAACTGCCACCAGTTTAACCCCTGATGGCAGTTCCGTCTTAATCTTTTCCAGATTAAATGCAATCATCGTTTCCTTTGTTGACGCATTTGTTGTTCCTGCATTCTCTGAGCTTCTTCCAGCCTCTGCTGCCATTTGCTCTTCTTTACAGGTTTATTCTCGTTGGCGGCCATTCTGGCATACACCTTCTCGGGTTTCACGATAAACTTGCGTATTACCCAGATCTGGAGCATGCTGATGAGCTGCGAAAGCAGATAGTAGTAGCTGAGAGCCGCAGACAGGCTGTTGCAGATGAAGAACATCATGATTGGCATCATCCACTTTGTCATGAACTGCATGCTCTGTGCATTAGGGTCGTTGGCAGTCGCCTGGCCGGACATGGTCATCTTGCTGTATATCCACATAGTAACCGCCATCAGCAGGGCGAACAGCGAGAGATGGTCTCCGATCAGCGGCACGCGGTGCCCGAATTCCACGATTGCATCGTAGGTCGAGAGGTCATGTGCCCAGAGGAAGGGCTGCTGACGCAGCTCGATGGATGCCGGGAAGAAGCGGAACATCGCCCACAGTATAGGGAAGGTAAGCAGCGTAGGCAGGCATCCTCCCATGGGATTGGCTCCGGCCTTGTTGTAAAGGGCCATGGTCGCCTGCTGCTTCTTCATCGCATCTTCCTGCTTGGGATACTTGGCATTGATCTTCTCTATCTCCGGTTTGAGGATCGCCATGATCGAGGAGGACGCATAAGACTTGTAGGTCAGCGGGAACACCACCAGCTTGATGACGATGGTCATCAGCAAGATGATGATGCCGAAGTTCGAGATGAAACGGTGGAAGAAATCGAACAGGGGAATAATCACGTACTTTGTGAACCAGCCCACGAGCGATCCTCCCAGAGGGATGACCTTCTCATACTTCTGCCCGTATTCGCGGAGGGTCTTGTAGTGGTTGGGGCCAAGATACATCTCGAAGGGGATGACATTGTCCTGCCCCGGACGATAATCTGCACGCATCTTGGCGTTACAGGCCATCAGATTGCGGGACTCATCTTCCTGAGGGAAGAAGGTGATGTCGAAGGAGCCGGATGCAAACTGATTCTTGGCACGGAAGATGGCAGAGAAGAACTGCTGCTGGAAAGCGAACCAGCTGACCTTGGAATCCACGCGCTTGCTGCCATTGCGGCTGCGGCCGATTTCAGTGGGCTTCTTGTCTCCTTCCTGATAGAAATCCAGCTTGGAGTACTGCGCCTCGTTCTTGTAGCCCTTTTCCATCCTGGGGATGATCATGGAGTAGTCTATGTCGATAGAAGAGACATTCCTGGGGATGCTTTTCATCCCGATGAATGAAAGCTCGCTGTCTACCATGTAAGACCCCTCCTGAAGGGCATAACGCTGCTCGATGTAGCCACCATCAGAGAAAGGAAGGCGGAACACTACCGCGGTATCGCTCTTCTCGGCGACCTGGAAGTTGAAATCCTTTGTCTGGATATACTCGCCGGTATAGACGCTGACGGAATATGAGGCTGCACCACCTTGGAAAATATGGAGTGCCGTGCTGTCGTAGTTGAAATACTCCTTCACAAGCACGTCATAAGGCTGAGCTCCCATCGTAGTAAGCGTGAGGGCGATCTTGTCATTCTCCAGAGTGACAAAAGAGGCTTCCGCGTTATGGGCGGCCTCGAGAGCGGCATCCTTGTAGATGGCAGACTGAGGCTCCACCGACGCTGTAAGCTGGGCCTCTTCATTCACGGCAGGGACTACCGTAATAACGGTGTCACCGGAGGCAATACGCTGTGCAAGAGCTATGGAATCTTGCTGAGCCTGAAGCGCGGCAGCCTTACGGGATTGCCTGGACTGGTAGAATGTGAAGCCGAACAGAATTACGGCAATGAGAATGAAACCTGTTACAGAATTCTTGTCCATTACTGCTCACCCTCCTCTTCCTTGCGGATTTTCTCTTCAAGCTTATGCAATTCTTCCTTGGCCTTGGCGATCTTTGACTCCATCTGCTTGATGAGAGCCTCGGAATTCTTGGATGCAGCAAAGAAACCGATATTGTTCTCGAAGGTCTCGACCTCCTGCTGCAAGGTCTTGTATTCCTGGATCAACACGTCCTTGGCACTGCGCTCGCGGGGTTTGCTCTCGGTTCCGCGTCCACGGCCGCCACGCTCCCCGGCATTGAAATCGGGGAATTTCTCCTGCATTGCATCGCGGTATGCAGCCATTATGGCATCTTTCTCCTTGAACGGGACGAATCCTATTGCCTGGAAATCGGCGGCGAACTTCTTTGCAGCTGCAGTGTTTGCCTCGGCATCTTCCGTGGGCACATATGCCTTGATGTCCTCTACGATCTTCTTCTTGGCTTTCAGATTGGCGAAGAAGTTGTTCTCGGGAGCGGCGTTCTTGTCCCTCTCGGCAAAGAACTCGTCGCAGGCTGCGCGGAACTGCTTCCAAAGCTGCTCGCTCTTCTTGCGGGGCACAGCACCGATTTCTCTCCACTGCTTCTGCAGGTCGATGAACTTCTCGGTGGTCTTCTTCCATTCGGTGCTGGACTTGAGCTCTTCGGCAAGCTTGATGAGACCCATCTTCTTCTCTACGTTCGCTTCCATTTCTCCGCGGAACTGGGAATAATAGTCACGCTTGCGGCCATAGAAAGCATCGCAGGCTGCACGGAAACGGTCGTAGATCTTCTGATTGTCCTTCTTGGTGGCAAAGCCGATCTTGCGCCACTCGGCCTGGATCGCCTCGATCTCCTTGGCGGAAGCATTCCACTCGTCGGATGAGCCGATTTCACGGGCGGCGATCTCTTCAACCTTCACGCAAAGGGCTTCCTTGGCGGCGAGGTTCTCTTTCTGCTTGCCCTTGATTTCCTCGAAGTGCCCCTGATAGCGTTTGTTTATGACTGCGGTGGCAGCCTGGAAACGCGCCCAGATGCTCTCGCGGAATTCCTTGGCCACGGGACCGAACTCCTTCCACTGCTCGTGCAGCTTCTGAAGTTCATTGAAGGCATTGACGATGTTCTCGTTCTCTGCAAGCTTCTCGGCGGCTTCGCAGAACTTCTCCTTCGCCTCCAGATTCTTCTGGAAGTCGAGGTCCCTGAGCTCCCGGTTGATCTTCACCTTGTCATAGAAACGTTCGACGTTGAACTGATAGGTGCTGTTGATATCGCGAAATGCAGTTGCTGGCACAGGGCCTACCGCACGCCACTTGTCCTGGATCTCACGGAAGAGCGGGAAAGATGCGCTGACATCGTCCTGCCCGTCCACGAGCTGCTTGAGCTCCTCTATAATTGCTTTTTTCTTCTCGAGATTTTCTTCTTTCTGCGCATCCTGCTCCTTGTTATATTCCGCCCTCTCACGCTTGTAGTCGGCATAGATGGTCTTGAAGTTCTCTTCCACCTCGTCGAAGGCGTCGGTCACTTCACCGGCTTCGCTCTTGAGTTTGCCAAGGAGTTTGTAGAATGCAGATTTGATGGCCTCGGCTTCTTTGCTCCGCAACATGCGGTCTGCGCTTTCCATCAAATTCTTAAATACATCCGATATCTCGGAAAGGGTCTTGCCTTCCAGGACTTCGGGGGTGTTGTTTTCTTCGCTCATAAGTCAGAGTTAATATATAATAGCTTACAAATATAATGGTTTTTTGGTAACTTTGCGAAAATATCTAATAGCGTAATGAGAATCGACATTATCAGTGCAGTTCCCGAACTACTGGAAAGCCCGTTGAGCCACTCCATAGTGGGCCGTGCCATCAAAAAAGGCCTGGTAGAAATCCATGTACACAATCTCCGGAAATACGGAATCGGCCCCAGGAAGAACATCGACGACTACTCTTATGGCGGCGATGCCGGAATGGTGCTGATGGTGGAACCCGTGTATCGCATGATAGAAGAACTCCGTGCGGAAAGAGAATACGACGAAGTCATCTACCTCTCCCCCGATGGTGAGATACTCGACCAGAGCATCTCCAACGAACTTTCCCTCAAAGAAAACATCATCCTGTTATGCGGTCACTACAAGGGCATCGACCACCGTATCCGCGAGCACCTGGTGACAAGGGAGATTTCCGTCGGAGACTACGTGGTCAGCGGAGGAGAGATTCCCGCGGCTCTGCTGGCAGATTCGATAGTCCGGCTGATCCCCGGAGCGCTGACAGATGAGACATCCGCACTGAGCGACAGTTTTCAGGACGGGCTTCTCTCCCCTCCCGTTTACACCAGGCCTGTGGATTTCAACGGTTGGAAAGTGCCAGACGTATTGCTCAGCGGCAATCCGAAACTGATCCGTGCATGGCAGGACGAGCAGGCTTTGCAAAGAACCAAGGAACTCCGTCCGAAGCTGCTCGAGGATTAGTTTTTAAAATTTTTTAAAATGTTGATAACTTTTTGAAAAAGATTTTTTATTTTTCGCTTGCAGATTAAAAAAAGCGTTTTATATTTGCAGTGAAATTTAGAAACAACAACTTCTAACCAACAATAATTAACCTTCTTATAAAGGTAATACACTACTAACTAACCGTCAAAACCCGCTGTGAAGCGGGTTTTGCTCGTTATATGATGCTGCGGTCTAGAATTCCAGCCGTATCTTGACGCTGTAGTTGCGCAATGCCTGGGGGAACAGCCCTTCTTCTATGTACTCGGGAGAGCCGTCGGCAAACAAAGCCCGGTAGACCCACGCGTCGGCATAGTAATCACGATTGAGCAGGTTGTTGCAATATGCTCCGATTGTCAACTTTCCTTTCCAGACAGGCAGACCATATTCGGCCTTGCAGTTTACCACATAATACGCAGGGATGCAGAGATCATCGTTCTGGGTATTGTCCCAATACTGACGGCCTACATATTTGCAGTTGAGTCCCACGATGAAATCCCGTCCGCCAAAGGGTTTGAATCCCACTGATGCCATTCCGATGCTGGACGGGGACATAAGCATGTTGACGGTGCCGCAGTTTACTGTAGTTTTCCCGATAAACTTCCAATTCGTCTGGTTGTCATTGGTGTCCTCGTAATAAGTATAATCCTTTATTTTGTTGGTGCTCAACGTAATATTTCCGTCCAGTCTCACCCAGTCGGCAGGTTTCCATGCGGCACAGAGTTCCACTCCCCTGCGCCAGCTGCGGTCCACATTCTCTTTGATGGCATAACCGCTGTCGCTCAGCTTGCCCGTTTCCAGGAGCATATCCTTATATTCCATCGAATACAGATTTAAGGAGGCCGTAAAGGAAGGGGTGCTGAACTCGTAACCCAGCTCTGAATCGAACATTCGTTCAGGCCTGAGGGTCACTTCAGCCTCCTTTCCCGCTGCCCGGAGGGCATTCACGGACTCTATCTGCTCTTTCAGATCGCTGCGCCCCGGCTCCCTGTGCCCTATGGCAAAAGACATGTAAGCCTTGTGGGCGCCCCATCTGCCCGTGATGCCGGCACGGGGATTGACAAAATCCCATGCGGTGTCGTAGGCGAGGTCCGAGAATTCATCATCCAGGCCCTTCATCCTGAGGGTAACCAGACGATACTGCAGTTCGGCATAACCGGTAAGCCAGTCCGCAAAGCGGTACTCCCCTCGCAGGAAAGCCGTCAGCTCCCGTTTCGTGCCATCGTTCCTGTACCATTCAAAATCGCGGTCCCCGGCAACACTGTCCCAGAGCACTTTTCCGAAATGGTTCCCAAGATAATCGGCAAGATAAATTCCGCCGGCCGCATTCAGACGCTCGGACTGATATTTCAGAGTGGAATTGAGCACCGAATAGCGGTTGTCCATCAACTTCTGTGTTATGAAATCGGCCTTTCCGGAGGCGTCGATACCGTATTTGCTGAACTTCTTGTCCGCTTTATACTGCTCATAGAAACCGTCTCCCTTCGTGAAATTGAGCGTGGTGCTCCAGAACAGGCCGCGGTCGAAATGGTGTGTATAGTTCAGCTGCAAGTGTGTCTGCACGTAATTGTCCGACTCGTTGTCGTAGTAGCAGACGTTCCCGTCCGCATCCTTATATTTGCCTGCAGGATTGTATGTCCTGTCCTCCGCCATTTTGGATGCGGGTATGCCTTCCCAGGTGATGCCGGTGTGCTGATTCCCGCTCAAAACGGTAAATTTCAATGAATTGTTCCCGTGCATCCACCCTGCTATGCCCATCAGCGAATACACTTTGGCCCATGCATTCCGGATGTAGCCATCAGTGGTCCCGAGGGAAAAAGCGATATCTCCATACAGTCCTTTGCCGGTGAGCCCGGTGCCGGATGCCACTGAAATGGTCCCCGTGTTGTAAGAGCCTCCACCGATCTCGACCGAGGAATAAGGCTTGGGCGACACATACGCGGTACTCATGTTGATGCTGGCGCCGAACGCCCCGGCACCGTTTGCAGAAGTGCCCAGGCCGCGCTGCAGCTGCACGCTGCCGAGGATAGAATTCAGAGCTGGGATATTGACCCAGAAAACCTCCTGCGACTCACTGTCATTCAAGGTGATGCCGTTCAAGGTGACATTGATCTGAGACCCTTTCGAGCCACGCACTGTAAGTTTGGAATAACCAAGTCCGGTGCCTCCTTCGTTGGTGCTGACAACGGATGGCTGGAGCCCCAGAATCATGGGAAGGGATTCGGTAGGAGCAGATTCCCTTAGTTCCTCCCTGTACACGCTGGTGTAGGTCACGGGAGTATTGCGGCCGGCACGTGACACAGACACGACCACACTGTCCAACTGTTCGACCTGTTTGCTTTCCTGGGCATAGGCGCCCACACAGATGCAGCAAAGAAGCGCTGCAGATAAAATAAAACCTCGCATAATTTAAATAATTAATGCAAGGGGCTGATGAGGATTATGCTTCCCTTCGGCAGTATTGGCTGCATCAGGTTCAATGGGTATAATCTCAACTCCGGTGCCCGGAGTACCCCCGCGTGGTGCAAAGATAGCAATTATTTCTTCTCGGGGACCAGTTTTACCTCATAAAGTCTGGGCCAGTTCTTTCCGGTAAGATAGATTCTGCCGTCTTTGTCCACCGCAATACCGTTAAGGACATCGGTATCGGCAGTGCGGAGGCTGGAAGGAAGGAGCCCTCCGCAATTGACCGTCGCCTCAACCTCTCCCGTAGAGGGGTTGATTATCACGATTGCATCGGAAGTGTAGATATTCGCCCAGATGCGCCCGTCAATCCATTCAAGTTCATTCAGATAGCGCACCGGACGCCCGTTCAGTTTCACCGTGATACTCTTGAGCAGTTTGAATTCCGGAGAAAGGAAATACAGGCGGGATGTGCCGTCGGATGCAATCAGGTTCCTGCCGTCGGTGGTCAGTCCCCATCCCTCCCGGGGATATGAGTAGGTCTGCTTGTATTCCAGCGTGGAGGCATCGTATATGAAAGCGACCTTGTTGGTCCAGGTAAGAACATACAGATTGTCCCCGAGTACGACGGAGCCCTCCGCAAAATATTTGCGCGCAAAATTCAGTTTCTTTCTCACATGCCCCGTTGCAAGTTCCACCTTGCGCAGACTGGATTCCCCGAACTGGCCTGTGCTCTCGAACAGTTCTCCGTTATGGAAAAACAGCCCCTGGGTATAAGCTCCGGTATCGTGATTGTACTCCTTGACGACCTCGATCTTATAGCGTTTCAGGGTGCCCGCCTTGCAGGAAGAAGCAAGCAGGAGGAGCGAAAGCAATATGCAGATTCTGCGCATCATACAATGCAAAGATACATAAATCACGGCAAAAGTATTATCTTTGCAGTCCAAAATAAAAAGGTAGGACGATCTGTCGCCCGCAAGGGAGGAAAGTCCGCACAGGATAGGGCGCCCGTCTGCGGAAAGCGCAGCAGGGAGTAATCTTTGGAAAACCGTAACAGAAAAGAACCGCAACGGGAGACTTTCGGGTCGCTTGCACCGCTGCAAGGGTGAAAACGCGAGGTAAGAGCTCACGACGCCGTATGGCGACATCCGGCGGGTACGGGACACGGGCCTGCAAAACCAAATATACCGGCAAACGAGGGCTGCCCGCCCGATGCCGGGGGGTAGGTTGCGAAGATAAATGACAGATTTAAAAACAG
>CAMJJO010000015.1 GCA_946406095.1 uncultured Bacteroidales bacterium
AGAAGCGCTTGGGCTTCTGGAGGGCGTTGGCGTCCACACCGCCGGTCAGGACCTTTCCGGAAGCGGGCTGAACGGTATTGTATGCACGTGCAAGGCGGGTGATGGAGTCCAGGAGGATGACCACGTCGTGGCCGCATTCGACCAGTCTGCGGGCCTTCTCAAGCACCATATTGGCCACTTTGACATGGCGTTCTGCAGGCTCATCGAAGGTTGAAGCGACCACCTCGGCCTTGACGCTGCGCTGCATGTCCGTTACTTCCTCGGGGCGCTCGTCGATCAAGAGGACGATTTCGTATACCTCCGGGTGATTGTCTGCAATGGCATTAGCTATGCTCTTGAGCAGCATGGTCTTACCGGTCTTCGGCTGAGCAACGATCAGGCCGCGCTGGCCCTTTCCTATGGGGGAGAAGAGATCAACTATACGGCAGGACACGTCGTTCATGTGCCCATGGCCGAGAAGGTTGAATTTCTCGTCCGGGAAGAGGGGAGTGAGGAAGTCGAACGGAACCCTGTCGCGGATGAACTGAGGAGTGCGGCCATTCACATATTTGACGCGCACGAGAGGGAAGTATTTGTCCCCTTCGCGAGGAGGACGGATCTCTCCGGTGACGGTGTCGCCGTTCTTGAGGCCGTTCTGCTTGATCTGCTGCTGGGCAACGTAAATATCGTCGGGGGAGTTCAGGTAATTGTAGTCGGATGAACGGAGGAAGCCGTAACCGTCGGGCATAACCTCCAGCACTCCGGTGGCCTCCACGGTGCCTTCATATTCAGGAGCCTTGGGTTTTGGGGGCTGCTGGGGCCGAGGCTGCTTCTGGGTATGCGGCTTGAGGAAGTCGGCGCGGGCCTGACCCAGATTCTCCTTGGTAAGCTCACGTGCCTGATCCTTAAGGGCATCCTCCGAAGCTTTGGGAGCCTCTTTCACAGGATCTGCGGGCTTGACCTCGGGGGCAGATTCAGCGGCCTGGGCGGCTTTGGGCTTGCGGCCGCGCTTCTTGGGAGCGGGTGCAGGCGCATCTGCAGCTGCTGCGACAGCTGGTGCAGGAACCGGATCTTCCTTCTTTGCAGGCTTGGGCTCAGCCTTCGGCTTTTCTGCCTTGGGTGCTTTAGTTTCCTTAGGTGCCTCGGCCTTCTTGGCCTGGGCATCCTTGCGGGGGCGTCCGCGGCCGGCTTTCGGCTTTTCTTTATCGGGTTGATGAGATGCTTCCGTCGCCTGGGCATCCAGTATGGCAAAGGCGAGGTCGGCATCTTCAAGACTTTTGATCTTTTTGATACTGTACTGATTTGCAATGGTCTCGAGCTGCTCTCTACTCATCTTATTGAGCTCGAAAAGAGTGTGTGGCATATATGAAAAATTAATAAAGCACCCCGGAACGGGGACCGCTTTGATTGATGTGCAAATATATAAATAATATGGGATAATTGCAAATGGAAATCAATTATCCCAGAAGCTGCTGCTCTTCTTGAATCTGAGGAGGTCGGCGAGTGCCGCCGCATTGGCCTGGATGCGGAAGCTGTAGGACTGCCAGTTGCCGGTAGGAACCCAGGAGACCGAAATATTGAAGCAGTGAAGATCGTATGTGGCGCTGACCTGCGTGGTGGTCAGCTTCTTCATCTGGATATCGTAACCGGACGAAAGGTTGATGTTCATCTTCGGCGTAAGCCTGACGTTGCCATTGAAACGCAAGGTCTGGGTGATATTGTTCTTGGTCTCAAGCATCTTGGAGACACTGTTCACGGTCCAGGTCCGGTTGCAACTGAAAGTATAACTGAAATTGGCGGACCAGGGCACGTTGGGATTGGTGTAGTACAGCCAGCCGCCGGGGATATATTCGCCAGTATACGGGTGCGTGTAGATTCTCTTGTAGTAATCTGCCGGAGAACCGCCGCCACCGGATCCTCTGCTGTCCTCACTCTCGACCTTGCTTCCGTCATTACCGTTCATCGTGCCCTTTCCGGAAATGGAGTATGAGAGGGATGCGGATGCATTGGTGAACCGGGCCAGGCCCTGCCCCATGTTCACAGCCCATTCGTTATACTTCCGGCCCTTCTTGTCTACGGCATAAGGATCGAAGTTGGCGCTGGCGCTGATGCTTACCTTTCCGAAGAGCGAAGTGCTCATCGACATACTTATTGTATTGAATTTCAAAGAGTCAGCAAGGAAATTATAGCCGGAACGCAGGCTCAGCTGATCTATCAATTTCACTTTCTTGCTGCCGGTTCCGGTAGTGTCGGCGTAATCCCTCACCTTAGCTTCGAGGTTATTGCCGACCGAGAAGGAGGCGGTTGCGGAACGCCCACTTCCCGGAGGGGAATAAAGCTGACCGCGGTATATGTTGTATTCGTATGTCTTGACTTCGTTGTTGGAATCCACATAGGTAAGCGTCCTGTAGCCGTTGGCATAGGTGGCCAGGTCCGGGCTGAAGGACATCGACAGGGAAGGGGAAACCACGTGCCTGATGGCCTGCACGCGGTGATATTTGCCGAAATTGAACATACCGTACAGACGGGTGCTGGCAGACAGCGACCCGGAATATGTCTGGGTGATGCCAAGGTGCGAGAATGCCTTGCTCAACTCCGTTACCACCTTCCCGGTTTCGGGGTCGTAGTGTGCGTCGTTCGTGCGGAAGAACCAGTTCTGGCCATAGCTGACCGAAGGAGACACTGTGATATATTTGAACAGGCTGAAGCTGGGAAGACCGATGCTGAAGTTGTGGGTCATACCGTTCTGGAACCTGTCGAAAAAACCATCCTCCATAAATTCGGAGGCCTTGAATCCTATCTTGTTCTGGAGGGTAGTATTGTAGGACAGCGAGAACTTCTCGTAGAAGCGCTCCTTTCCGACCCTGTTCTTGCGCTTGAAAGGATAGAAAGTGGCGATGGAGAATGTCAGGTTAGGCAGGGTGAAAGTATATGAACTATCGCGCGAGTTCTGGGAGTGCAGGGCATTCAGGGAAAGAGTGGCCTTGCCGCCGAAACTCTTGGAGAAGGATATGGAAGATGACGCCTGGTTCTGCAGGGCCTCGTTCACCGAGCGGGAATTATACCGGCTGTTGCTGGGGCTGGAGAAGTTCACCGATGCGCTGAAAGAGGTCCCGGGATGCGCCTTGGAGTCTTGGGAGTGGCTCCAGCGGATGCCGAAGTTGGTGCTCTGCTGATAGTCTGCGCTGCCTTTTTCGCCCGTGCGGTCGTCTGAATAGTTCATCGAGAAGGATCCGTTGAACTTATAGTTGACCTTGTAGCGGGAGTTCAGGTCCAAGGCCCAGGAGCCCAGGGTGAAATAGTCTCCGGTGGCAGAGAAATCCAGGTAATCCCCGAACACGAAATACATGCCCAGATCCCTCATGTAGAAGCCTCGGGCGGTTTCCTCGCCGAAGGTGGGGAAGAGGATACCGGTGGCCCGCTTGGGCCTTTTAGGAACGAACCCGAACGGCAGCACGAGGGGATAGACCTTCACATCTTCTATCACCACGTACGCAGGGCCGAAGACTATCTTCTGGCTGGGCTTGGTCACCACTTTGGCGGCCGTCAATTGAAGGTAGTAATGCGGATGTTCATGGTCGCAGACGGTATACTTGCCATTGGTGATGTTGATCGACTTGTCCGGCATCATCTTTATGTTCCGTCCGTGGAGTATGCCTTCATCCTCGTTGGTGATCATGTTCTTGATGCGCGCCTTTCCGGAATTGAAGTTGTAGCGCAACTCCTCCATGTTGTAGACCTTCGCCCCCTCCGTCATCACCGGCCGCCCTTTCCATTCACCGGAGAGGGAATCGTATACACCATAAGCGTGCACGGTGCCGGTGCTGATATCGTAATCCATCCTTTCTGCGGTCAGGGACATGTTCTGGTAGTTCACCTTCACGTCCCCATAATAGTGGATGATCCGTTTGCCGTCGATGAAGTTTTCGATGATGGAGTCGCGTGCGACGGAGAAAGCAGGCGCAGCCAGGGAAGAATTCTTCATTAGAGCGGCCGAATCCACCCTGAAGAGGGAGTCTGCTATGCGGATGGAGTCCCTGCGGGCCAGCTCGAGGGAGTCGGGGAGCACGACCTTCTTTTCCGCGACCTGGGAGGAAAACGTCTGTCCCCTGGAACGACGCGGACGCTGCGCGTTCACATCGTGCGCAGCTGCAAATATCAGCAACGCCGCAAGAAACAGGTATTTAATTTTCCTCAATTGCAATTTTTTCCTAAATTTGCAAAGTACAAAAGTAAGATTTATTTCTGAAACACGCAATCTGCATAATCCTTTCTTTGATGCTCGGGCTGCTCTCTGTCAGAGGTGAGGAGCTTAAGCTTCGCACCGTAGTGATAGATGCAGGTCACGGCGGAAAGGATGCAGGTGCAGTGAGCAAAGACAAGAAAACATACGAGAAGACTTTCACTCTGTCCATTGCCACCCTGCTTGCAGACAAGATCAAGGCGGAGTATCCGGATGTCAAGGTCGTAATGACCCGCAGCACGGATAAGTTCATCGAACTGAGAGACCGCGCCTCCATCGCCAACAAGGCCGGGGGACAGCTGTTCATCTCCATCCACATCAACTCTGCGTATTCCACATCTCCCAACGGCTACTCCGTGCATATTCTGGGCCAATCCTCCAACAAAAACCGGGATCTTTTCGCCTACAACATGGACGTGGTAAAAAGAGAGAACTCGGTTATCCTCCTGGAAGATGACTATTCCACCAAGTATCAGGGCTTCGACCCTTCCGACGAGCAGTCCTACATCTTCATGTCCCTGATGCAGAATGCCCATCTGGAGCAGAGCCTGCTGGTGGCGTCCATCATCTCGGAGAAACTGAAGGGCGGTCCGATCAGAGCAGACAGGGGAATCTGGCAGAATCCCTTCTATGTGCTCTGGAAAACGGCAATGCCCGCCGTGCTGGTGGAGCTTGGATTCATCTCCAATTCCACCGACCTTTCCATCCTGAAGCAGGAAGCCAAGCGAAAAGACCTTGCAGACAGGTTGTTCGAGGCTTTCAAGGAATACAAGAATCTTTACGACAGCAGTCTGGAAATCCACAAGGAAGAGGCTGCTCCTTCGGCAGAGCCAGCACCGGCCGCCGTTCAGGAAGTCAAAGCCGAGGCCAAAACGGATACTGTCCGGTACGGAACCCAGATCTTCGCCAGCAGCAGGAACATAGATCCCGCCGACCCTTCCTTCATGGGTTATGCGCCCGTCGTCATCAACATCGGATCCCTTAATAAATATATTATAGGACTGTCCGAATCCGAAGAGGAAGCAAGGAAAGCAAACGCCATTATCAAGGCCAAATATCCTGGTTCATTCATGGTGAAAATCGGCCCTGATGGCGTAACGCGCTTTAAATAAATTATTAAGGTTTTACCTGTGCCGGAAATGGAGTAAAAATGAGGTGCCCCAACAGAAGCCACTCGTTTAAGTTTGGCCCATTCTAAATAACTGAAAATCAAGTAAATACAAAAATCAAAAAAGTCCAATTTTTCCCTTTATATAAGACAAAAAAAAATAGAATGCAATAGTTAAAAAAATATTTTATCGTTTTTTTTTAACCATTTTTGCACAGTTAAATTCTATGGAAAATATAGGGAATCATTTGGACCGTTGGAACAACTGTCTGCAGATCATTTCGCAGATAGTCGAACCCCAGCATTTCGAGACCTGGTTTAAAAAAATCAGGCCCGTTTCCCTTATAGATTCCACCCTGACCGTCGAGGTCCCGTCTGATTTCTTCCGCGAGTATCTGGAAGAGTCTTACCTCGATGTCATCAAGAAAACCCTCAAGAGGGTGATAGGCGCGGATGCCAGGCTCAACTACCTCATCCGTCCGGTTGCCAACCAGCAGGCGATGCGTCTTCCGGAGGGCCCCGGCAATCCGCCCGTCAACAAGTCCGTCAACATCAGCAGCTACCAGCCTTCCGGCAATCCCGGTCCTTTCGTATATCCCGGGCTCCAGAAGATTCAGATAGATCCCAGGCTGCTGCCGGTATATAACTTTGCCAATCTTGTCTCCGGGGACTGCAACCGCCTTGCCATCTCCGCTGGTTCCGATATAGCGAAAAATCCTGGCAAGACTCCTTTCAACCCTCTGTTCATTTTCGGAGGGCCCGGCCTTGGAAAGACTCACGTCGCAAACGCGATAGGCCTGGCGATCAAAGAGAAGTACCCCGATCTCGTGGTGCTCTACGTGACCGGCAACGAATTCAAGACCCAGTATATGGATGCCGTGTTCGTGAGGAACAAACTGACCGATTTCCTGGCTTACTACATGAAGATAGATGTCCTCATCATCGACGACATCCAGGATCTTGTCGGCCAGGGCAACCAGACGGCATTCTTCAACATATTCAACCACCTGCATCAGAATTCCAAGCAGCTTATCCTCACTTCCGACCGCTCTCCGGCCGAACTCCAGAGCTTCGAAGACCGTCTGCTGTCCAGATTCAAGTGGGGGCTTTCCGTAGAGCTGACTCATCCCGACTACGAAACCCGCCTGGCCATGCTTAAGGCGCGTGCGTTCCGCGAGGGTATGAACATAGGGGAGGATGTGCTCGAGTATCTGGCATCCAACATCCAGACCAATTTCCGCGAGCTGGAGGGTGCGCTCATCTCGGTGGCGGCATATGCGGCCCTTTCGAAAGAGGCCAATTCCGTGGAGCTCGCGTCTAGGGTCACCCGCAAAATCGTCGGCCCGGACAAAGGCCACGTCACCATCGACAAGGTCCAGAAGACAGTCTGCGAGTATTTCAACATCACCCGCGAGTCGCTGCTCTCCATGTCCCGCAAGCGCCAGATCGTGCAGGCACGCCAGATATCGATGTTCCTCAGCAGGAATCTCATGCCCAACTGCTCCCTTTCCACCATCGGTGCGGAGACCGGGGGCAAAGACCACGCTACAGTGCTGCACGCCTGCGCGACCGTGACCGACCTCATGGCCACCGACAAGACATTCAAGAAGTATGTGAACGATCTCGAAGAGATGCTCACCCCTTCTTTCTGACAGAAACCATATACGCTTTGAAATATGACCTCTGAATCCGTTCTTGATATTTTCAAGGAAATAACCCGCATCCCCAGGGAATCCGGAAAGGAAGGCCCCATGACTTCATTCCTTTGCAAATGGGCCGAGGACCATTCCTTCGAATACAAAAAAGATGAAATCGGCAACGTGCTCATCGTAAGGCCTGCTTCACCGGGCAAGGAGAATGTGCCTGCGATAGTGCTTCAGGCCCATCAGGATATGGTCTGCGAAAAGAACCAGGGTTTCAGCTTCGACTTTGCCAAAGATCCCATACCTTATGAAATAGAGGACGGATGGATGATTGCGAAGAACACCACTCTGGGAGCGGACGACGGTATAGGCATCGCAGCCTGCCTGGCGCTTATGGAAAGCGATGCAAGCGCAGGCCGTATCGAGAGCCTTTTCACCATATCGGAAGAGACCGGAATGGATGGCGCAAACGCCCTGCAGGAAGGTTTCTTCACCGGCAAGACCCTGATCAACCTGGACTCCGAAGACGAGGGCCAGCTGTTCATCGGGTGTGCCGGCGGCGAGCATACCGACGCATACTTCAGCTATAAACCCGAAAGAGTTTCCCTTGGCAGCAAGAAGCTGGAGCTCACCGTCGACGGAGGCATCGGAGGCCATAGCGGCGACGACATCAACAAGCATAGGGCCAATACCGTAAAGATTCTCTCAGATTTCCTTGCCGGGGAACTGACGGCCGGTTTCCAGCTGATCAGTTTCGTCGGTGGCGGAAAATCCAATGCAATCGCCAGGGAATGCAAGGCTGTCATTGCAACCGCCGACAGCATAGGCATTGCAGGCAGGTTCGGAGCATATGGCAATAAGGTGAAAGCCGAGTATGCCCAGACCGAGCCGGGCCTGAATTTCAGCGTGAAGGAAATCAAGGACAGGGGCAAGGCTGTGGACGCAAAGACTGCCAGCGCCCTGCTGACCGCTCTCTCATCCTGCCCTCACGGGGTAGAGAAGATGAGCCCGGATATCGAAGGACTGGTGCAGACATCCACCAACCTCGCTGCGGTTTCCATGCCGGAGAAGGGAGTCATAAAGGTTGCCACGAGCCAGCGAAGCAGCGTGGTAGCGGAACTGGATGCCCTGGTGGAGAGGATTGCAGGCATCTTCAGAGCTGCCGGCGCCAGGGTCGAGTGTTACAGCAAGTATCCCGGCTGGAATCCGAATCTCAAGTCCAACATCCTCCAGCAGAGCGTCAAATCTTACCGCAGGCTTTTCAGCCAGGAGCCCCTGGTGCTTGCAATTCATGCCGGTTTGGAATGCGGCCTCTTCCTGGAAAAATTCCCCGATCTGGATATGATTTCCTTCGGCCCCACCCTCAGGGGAGTGCATGCTCCCGGGGAGAAGCTGGAACTGGCTTCGATGGACAAATTCGTTAAACTACTGGACGACATAGTATGCAACTTCAAATAGCTCCATCCATCCTTTCAGCGGATTTCTCGAATCTGGGCAAGGACATCGAAATGCTGAACAAATATGCCGACATCATCCATCTGGATATCATGGACGGCACGTTCGTCCCCAACATTTCCTTCGGTTTTCCGGTTGTGGAGGCCGTATCGAAGATTGCAAGCATTCCCATGGATGCCCACCTGATGGTAGTGCATCCCGAACGCTGGGTGAAGCGTTGCGCGGAATTGGGGGTGAAGATGATGAGTTTCCATCAGGAAGCGGCAAAAGACGACACCGCAGGCATTCTGGCAGACATTCGCGCCAACGGAATGAAGGCAGGCCTTGTTATCAACCCGGACATCCCCGTCGAAAATCTGTTCCCTTATATCGGGCAGGCGGATTACTTCCTCATAATGTCCGTTTTCGCAGGTTTCGGAGGGCAGAAATTCATCCCCGAAAGCCTGGAACGCATCAAGGCGCTCAAGGCAGAGTTGAAGCGGAGAGGGAATGACGCGCCCATAGAAGTGGACGGGGGAGTGAATGCAGGAAACGCGCTGTCGCTGAAAGAATCCGGCGCCGGCATTCTCGTTGCCGGGAGTTCGGTGTTCAATGCTCCGGATCCCGGCGAGGCGATTTCGATGCTTCGAAACCCTCGATAGCCTCTAGCAGCGCATCCTGTTTCGTCTTCTCCAGATGGAACAGATACTTGTTGAAAGCTTTTTCCAACTCGATATAGCCGTCGGGACTGCCAAGCAAGGCAACCCGGCGGCAAATTGCATCATAGATGCGCTCCAGAGCCTCCTCGAGCCCGTAATGGCGCCCTGTCAGCATCGACAGCGAAACAGGATTCGGAAGCGACGGATCGAAGGCATCCTGATTGAGATTGATGCCTATGCCGACTATGCTGCTCCGCACTACAGTCCCGTCCAATATGTTCTCTATCAGCATACCACAGATTTTCCGATCGGCGACCCAGATGTCGTTCGGCCATTTTATACGGGATACAATTCCCTCTGACAAAAGAAAATCGTGAACTGCAAGAGTGGCGACCTGTGTGATTCGTACGGCTTCGGTAGCCGGGAACTCAGGAATATCGCCATTCCCAAAGCAAAGAAGAAGGCTGAAAGTGAGGTTTTCATCCTTGGGGGAGAGCCAGGTATGGGTGCCCTGACCGCGGCCGGCCGTCTGGAATCTTGCCGCAATCACTGACAAATTGGCAAGAGTGTCCAGAGACCTTCTGACATCTGAATTCGTGGAATCAGTTATTTCCAGCCACTGTATCGGCACAGAATCGTATGATTTCTTCGTTTTTGTCATTATATTTGTAAGTTAACGCAAAGTTACAATTATTATCGCAAATGGCTAAAAAACAAAATAAGAAGACGGTTATCCGTTTCAACTTCTCGTGGATATATTTTCTTATCATCCTGGGCATAGGCTATCTCCTGTTTCAGAATTCCGGCCCCGGTCCGCAGAAAATCGAATGGACTGCCGTGAAGCAGATGATCCTGGACGGAGACGTCAAGGAAGTGCATTTCGTCCGCAATGACTACAAGGGCAGCGTGACCGTCAAGCCCGAATCCCTCGGGAAATTCGCCGACCTATATCCCGGCGGCCAGGTGCCTGCCAAATCCCCCCATTTCACATTCATAGTTTCCGACAAGTTCGATCCCGAAGTGGAATTCGAAACCTTGAATTCCGAACTTCAGATCAGCAAGCCGGATGCCTCTCCGGTCAAGCTGGTGATGGAGAATGATTCCAAGGTCTGGCGCAATATGCTGGACTGGCTCCTCTGGCCTATCCTCTTGATAGTCATGTGGATATGGATGTTCCGGGGGATGGGTGCGATGAACGGAAAGGGCCAGGGAGGCCCCGGAGGCGGCATCTTCAACGTCGGGCGCTCCACCGGAAAACTTGCCGACAAGGACACGGTCAACGTCACGTTCAAGGATGTCGCCGGTCTCTACGGAGCCAAAGAAGAGGTTATGGAGATAGTGGACTTCCTGAAGAATCCCAAGAAATACACGGCCCTTGGAGGAAAGATTCCCAAGGGAGCCCTTCTGGTAGGCCCTCCCGGCACCGGCAAGACCTTGCTGGCAAAGGCAGTGGCAGGCGAGGCCAACGTGCCATTCTTCTCCATCAGCGGCTCCGATTTCGTGGAGATGTTCGTCGGCGTGGGCGCAAGCCGCGTACGCGACCTCTTCGCACAGGCCAAGGAGAAGGCGCCCTGCATAGTATTCATCGACGAAATCGATGCCGTAGGGCGTGCCAGGGGCAAGAACGTGGGCTGGTCTTCCAACGATGAAAGGGAAAACACCCTGAACCAGCTGCTCACCGAGATGGACGGCTTCGGCACCAACAGCGGAGTCATAGTGCTCGCCGCCACCAACCGTGCCGACATCCTCGACAAGGCCTTGATGCGTGCCGGGCGTTTCGACCGCCAGATCCACGTAGAGCTTCCCGAACTCAAAGAGAGGGAAGAAATCTTCCAGGTGCATCTCCGCGGCCTCAAGGTTGCCCCGGACTTCGACGTCGAATTCATGGCAAAGCACACTCCCGGCTTCTCCGGTGCAGATATAGCCAACGTTTGCAATGAGGCTGCCCTGACTGCGGCCCGCAGGAACAAACAGGCCATCGAAAAGCAGGATTTCCTGGATGCGGTGGACCGCATCGTGGGAGGCCTGGAACGCAAGAGTTCCACCATCATGACCCCTGCCGAGAAGCGCACCACAGCATATCATGAGGCAGGGCACGCCGTTGTCGGATGGCTTCTGCCTTATGCAGATCCAGTGTTCAAGGTCAGCCTCATCCCCCGCGGACAGGCCCTGGGCATTACCTGGAGTCTTCCCAGCGAGCGCAAGATACTGTCCAAATCATGGATGATGGACGAAATGTGCACACTTATGGGCGGGCGCGTCGCAGAAGAAATCATCAACGGCGAACCTGCTTCCGGTGCACTGAACGACCTCGAAAGGCTCACCAACATTGCCTACAGCATGGTCCAGTTCTACGGAATGAGCGACAAGGTCGGCCAGCTTTCCTTCTATGATTCCACAGGTGCGCGCGGTTACGAAATGGTCAAACCTTATTCAGAAAAGACCGCCGAACTGATGGACAGCGAGGTAAAGAACCTGGTAGAAGAAGTCCACAGGAACACCTTGAAGATACTCACGGACCATCGCGATGCCTTCGAGAAAGTGGCAGGAATGCTGCTGGAGAAAGAAGTCATATTCGCAGATGACCTGGAGGCGATTCTGGGGCCCAAGGTAAAGGCATCCGAAGCATGAAAAGCGTAGTGGTCAGAACCATATCCGGGGCGGTTTTCGTAGCCGTCATGCTGCTTTGTCTTCTGACCAGCAGCAGGCTGTTCGGCCTGCTCATAGCTTTCATGGCTTTCGGGATGTGCTACGAATACCTTACAATGCCCTCCAAGGCCGGTGTAAAGCTAGGCACCACGCAACACATAATATATTCACTTTCCGGTGTCTTATACATTCTGTGCGGGCTGGCTTTCATGATAGTGCTGGCCTTTAGGGCCGGCGAGTTTTCCGGCCTCATGCCACTCGGTTTCTTCCTTATGATCTGGGCATCGGATGTAGGCGCATACTGCGTAGGGAGTACCCTGGGGCAGGCATTTCACAGCCGGAAGATGGCACCGAAGATCTCACCCAACAAAACCTGGGCAGGTTTTATTGGAGGGATGGTTTTCTGCATTATCGCTGCGGTGATCATGCAGGTCACCGGGCTGTTGAAAATGCCGCTTTCCATTTGTATTGCACTTGGAACAGTCATTCACTGCACCGGAGTTTTGGGAGACCTCTTGGAATCCGCGTGGAAACGCCGTTTCGGGGTCAAAGACTCCGGAAACCTCATTCCCGGGCACGGCGGCCTTCTGGACCGTTTCGACAGCTCGCTTCTGGCATTCCCTGCCGGGACCATACTGCTTTTGCTTCTAAAACTGATCTGAGATGTTTAAACTGGACAAAAACTCATACGGAACCCTGGCTGTCGTGTTCGTAGTCGCGGCCATTTTCATATATGCAGTCTTCCGTCTGGTAGATATCGTCTGGCTGAAATGGTTCTTGATCTGCTTTGCCTGGCTATTCTGCATCTGGCAGCTGTATTTCTTCCGCATCCCCAAACGCAATCCTGTAGGAAGCGATACAATCGTTACGTCGGCCGCAGATGGAAAAGTGGTCATAGTGGATGAATTCTTCGAGGATGAATATCTGAAGCGCCCGTGCAAGCGAGTCTGCGTCTATATGGATTTCTTCGACGTGCACGCCAATTACTGGCCCGTAAGCGGGGAAGTGACATATTACTGCTATCACCCAGGAAAGCACCTGCTGGCATTCAAACCAAAGGCTTCGGAAGATAATGAGCACGCCAGTTCCTGCATACGGACGGAATCCGGCTCCGAAGTGTTTTTCAAGCAGCTTGCAGGCACCTTCGCCCGCAGGATAGTCAATTATTCCAAGCCGGGGTTGAAAGTCCGGGCAGGAGAGCAGTGCGGCATAATCAAGTTCGGCTCAAGGTTGGACATGTTCCTTCCCCTCGATGCCGACATCAAGGTCAAGATAGGGGACAGAGTGCTTGCCTGCGAGACAATTATTGCTCAGATTCGATAAGTTCCAGCAACTTATCCGGAGCTTCATCTTCTGGAATGTGCCTAAGGACAGGCACATTCTTTTTGTATATGCTTACCTTTCCGTTACCCTCGCCCACATATCCCCAGTCTGCATCGGCCATCTCTCCGGGACCGTTTACTATGCATCCCATCACGGCGATGACCATCCCTTTCAGATGCGCTGTGCGTGCCTTTACCTTTTCGAAGGCATCCTGAAGATTATACATGGTGCGGCCGCAACCGGGGCAGGCGATATACTCGGGCTTGTAGAAGCGCCTGCGGGAGGCCTGAAGTATCTCATCTGCAAGATAGCTGTCGAACTCCGCGCCAAGCCCGGTATTCAGCTCCAGAGAATCCCTGCGGTGCATCAGGAGGTCCGGTCCGTAGGTGCAGGCAGCATCCAGGATAGTCCGTTCCCTGCCGGCAGGCATACTGATTTCCCTTCCTGAATAGCGTTCGGCAAGGTATCTGGCAACCGGAATCTCTGCAAGCGGATCCTCCGTGAGCGAAACTCGTATGGTATTGCCTATGCCCTGCTCCAGCAGAGTGGCGATTCCGACGCAGGATTTGATGCGGCCGCTGTCCCCGTTCCCGGCTTCGGTGACGCCGAGATGCATTGGGAACAGGACCCCGCTCTCTTCCATAAGCGAATGCAGTATCTGGTAGGCCTCTACCATCACCAGGGTATTGCTGGACTTGAGCGATACCACAGCCTGCCAGAACTCATTGTCTATGCACATCTGGAGCCACTCCATCGCTGCTTTGGCCATGGCCAGGGGAGTGTTGCCGTAGAGTTCGGTGATGTACTTGCCCAAAGAACCGTGGTTCAGCCCTATGCGTATCGCCGTCCCGTGCTGCTTGCAGATCCCGAGGAGCTCCTTGAAGCGCTCTCTGGCGATCTCATGGTCCGGATGGAAATTGCCGGGATTGATGCGCACCTTCTCGACGACAGGCGCAACCGCCATCGCAGTTTCGGAGGAGAAGTGAATGTCCGCTACCAAGGGGGTGTCGATGCCTTCCGCACGCAGGCGGTCCTTGATTTCCCGGATGCAGGGGACATCCTTCATCCCGGGGACCGTAATCCTTATCAGTTCCGCGCCCGAGGCCGCCATGGCCCTGCACTGGGCAACCGTAGCATCCACGTCATAAGTGTGAGTATTGCACATGGTCTGGACGACGATGTGCCCGGGCTCGCCGATCACGAGTTTATTCCCTATCTTTACCTTCAGTTCTTTCATTGTAAAGCTCCCATCCATTCTCGACTATATCCCTTGCCTGGCGCTTGAGGTCTTTGGATGTGCGCCCAGTGCGCTTGGTCAGCTGGAAAAAAACGCCCACCATGACATTGACGTCCAGAGGATACGCGAAACGGTAGTAATATTGATTGTAGATGCTGGGCGAGGAGTCCGGCGTGTAGATACTCGACCAGGAATAACGCAGAAGGGCGTTGACGTGGATTTCTACGGGATCGAAGATGAACCCTATGCCTGCACCGCCCTGAAGGCCGTAATCCGGCCTGCGGTCGGTAGTGGCGAAGGCATTCTCGAGGCCTGGAGTCACGTTGGGCCCGGTTCGCGTTATGGTGCGCCTGTAGCCGCCGTACAAACCGGCATTGGCCATTATCTTGAAATGCAGGGCGTCGAAGTGGAAATGAGCCAGGAAAGGCACTTCCACCACGTCCATGACGGCCTGCGTCGCACCTTCTATCTTGTAGATCGTATGGGTCTCCTTATTCTCGGTGAAACGGTACCCTTCCTTGCCATAGGCTATCCCTATCTGATAGCCGAAATATGGCATATACTGGAACAGCTTCAGGTAATGCGTATAGGTCAGCGAGACATACAGAGGGTTGAACAGCCAATCCTGCTTGAGCGGAGGGTTGAACTGCATCTGGGAATAGGTCACGCCGTAGTTGATGCCGATCAGGTCGTAGTCGTTGATATCCGCCACGTTCTGCACGGTAACGGTTGTATCCTGGATATAGCGTATGGATCCGGAAGAGAAATCCTGAGTGCCCTGGGGGGCGAAAGTGCCCGCTTCCTGGGCGGAAACACCCAGGCCGAGGACAAGGCAGAAGATTATGGTCAGCGCTCTCTTCATCTCTTTTCGAACAATGTGGAAAGGTCTATGGTCTGCTCAAGTTCGGCCGACTTCAGCACATCCAGATACTCGCTTTCGCCGAATTTGACGAAGAGCACCTGCTCCGGCTGCCTGTGGGCGAGCAGGTCTCCGGTATCCACGAGGGAATTGCGGTTGCCGTCATCGGCGATGCGGAGAGAATATCTGCCAGCCTTCAGATAGGGGAAAGACAGGGTGCAATCCTTGTCGATTATATAGGAACGAATCACCTTGGTGCGCTTTTCATCCAGCAGGTCGACTATGAATTTCCTGTCCACGCCGGTGATGGTGGCATTGAGCAGGCTGAGCGTCTCGTCCGTGGGCAGGGCTACCTTGACCTCGGTACTGTCGCACCAGTAACCGTAAATGTCCTGGAAACTGCGTGCAGGCACTTTAAGGAAGTACTCGAATCCCGGCTGAAGCTTTACCTTGGGGCGGATGTTGTACTTTCTGAGGTTCAGGGAATCCACCTCTATTGCCACCTTGTCCTTGAACTCCTTCTGTTTCGGATTCACATAGCGGAACTGCAGCGAATCGAATTTCTCGTAGATGATCGGATTCTTGAACTCGAGCACATAGCCATCCGTCTCCACCATTTCGGGCTCCGCCTTGAGCGTGTAGACGCAGATGGTGTCTTCGTGCTTAAGGTTGCGGCGGCGGCTCTTGGAGTAGTTCTTTTTCACCTCCGGATCCATCACCAGCTTGATGTGCTCCAGCTCGGGCTTCATTACGCCGAGGGTGTCGGTCTTCCTGTAGTTGACGAACAGATGGAGTGTGTCCGGAGCCGGACGGCGGTCGTTCAGCCACAGTTCCAGGCTGTCCTGCTGCAGGTTGAACTGGGAGATGACCCTGTCGGCAGGGTAACCGCCGAACCAGAGCGAATCTATCCAGGCATCAGGAGCCATGAAGGTAATGTATGCGGAACGGGGAGAGGTGCGGACCTTGTTTACGATATACTGCTTGGAAGGGCGCTCGCGGAAAACCTTCAGTTCATACTGACTGCGGCGCTCCTGGCAGCCGAGGGTATCCGTCATATCGTATTTCAGCAGCTCGGGGATGGAATCTGCGACTTTCCATTCCGGCCTGACCAGAGAATCTATGAAAGCAACCCTGTCCGCATCCGGACTGTAGATATTGTCGTTGCCAGCGTCTTTGATTGCATAGACTCGGTATAAGGTATCCTGGATATAAGGAAGCACGAAATAGCCCCAGTCGTCCGTCCTACCTGCCGCATAGGGCCGTTTCAGGAACACGGCGGAATCCGAATGGTCTTTATAGAGCATCACTGTCGCGCCCTTTACGGGGGCGAGAGTATTGCAATCCAGCACCGTGCCGGTGATGAACATCGAGTCTATCTGCTCTCCTGTCGAGAAAACATAAGTGAATCCGGGGAACTTGTTGCCTTCGTTATTGTCGACAATTGCCGAATTCAGGTTGAGAGTATAGGTTGTATTGGGCTCCAGAGGGTTCTCGAAAGTGACCACCACGCTCCTGCCGACCACTTTCGCCTTGGGTTTCTTCTCGAGAGGAGGGGAGAGGAAGATGTCGGTCGCGGTCTTGATGTTCACATACTCGTCGAACTCGAACACGATCTTGCCCTTTTCCAGAGGGAATGAAGTGGCGCCGGGGAGCGGCTTGATGTTCACGATCACCGGAGGGATTGTGTCTTTCTTGCCCCCGGAAGGCGCCTGAGTGGTATTGGCACACGAGGGAGTGAACACCGGGGCGAGCAGTGCGAGCAAAGCGATTATGAGAGGTATGTACTTTTTCATCAAATATCTGTTCTGACGACGTCCTGCACGCCTTCTATCTTTCTCAGGCCCTGGATCATAAGCTCCAGGTTCTTCTTGTCCTGCACCAGCATGTCTATATATCCGTCCATCACTCCATCCTTGCCGCTCAGGTGGATTTCGCGCATGCTGATGTCCATTGTCAGCGACACGAACTGACTGATCTTGCTTAGCAGCCCCTTCCTGTCGAAGCCGTGAAGGGAAAGACGCACCGGGAACTCCTCGCAGTCGGAATCGAAATTCTCCACCACCACGAAACGTGAACTGCCGTATTCCAGGGCAAGTTTCTCCAGTTCGGGACAGGTTTTCTTGTGTACTATAATCGTGCCGTCCTCTGCCCTGAACCCAATTACGGCATCTCCGGGGAGGGGATTGCAGCAGGGGGATACTACATACCCACGGCTGGAAGCAGCCACCCTGTCGGCCCCGAAAGTCTCTCTGAAGACCTCCGGCCCGAGAAGGCCGAGACCTACACGGAAATAGAGCTCCGAGGCATCGTTGAGCATGGTGTGGCGGAGCATCTTCTTAAGATTCTCCTTGCTCTTCTCCACACCCATCACGGTAAGCCTCTCCGCGTAGATGTTCTTCCCTTTCTCTATCCAAGGCCGGCGGCTCTTGCGGAAATACTCTATCACGAGGTTGCGCGCATGCCTGGTCTGGAGGAACTGCAGCCATTCCACCTTGGGCCTGCCGTTGCCGGCGGTGATTATCTCCACCTGATCGCCCGCATGAAGAACCTGGGAGAGAGGCACCAGTTTCATGTTGACCTTGGCGGCGATGGCCTGATTGCCGATGTGCGTATGGATGATGTAGGCGAAGTCCAGCACCGTCGCTCCGTTCTGGATGGTACGCTGCTCACCCTTCGGGGTGAACACCACTATGTCGGTGGTTACCAGGTCTTTATGGATGATGTCCAGCAATTCCAGGGCATTCACGTCCGAACTCACCAGTATCTCCTGGACTGTCTTCAGCCATTTGTCCATCTCGCTGTCCAGTTCGGATATGTAGCCGTTGTTCTTGTAGGACCAGTGAGCGGCGATACCCTTCTCGGCGATATCATCCATCCTGCGGGAACGGATCTGAACTTCGATCCAGAATCCGGAGCGGCTCATGAGGGTGCAGTGAAGCGCCTCATAGCCATTGCTCTTGGGAGAGGATATCCAATCCCTGAACCTCGACTGCTGCGAGGTGTAAAGGCCTATCAGAATGGAATATATGAGATACGCCTGCCTGCGCTCCGCCTCGGGGTCGGCTGACTGGTCGAAAATGATGCGTACCGCATAGAGATCGTAGATCTGCTCGAATGAGACCTTCTTGGTGCGCATCTTGAACCATATCGAATAGGGGGTCTTGATGCGTTTCTTGATCTCGAAAGGGATATCCGCCTGCTTGAGTGCGGCCTCTATGGGCTGTATGAATTCATCTATTTCATTATCCCTTTCGGCGACATTGCGGACCACGCGCTCGGAAATCTCCTTATAGGCATCGGGCTCCTTGAATCTGAGCCAGATATTCTCCATCTCCGACTTAACCCCGTACAAGCCGAGCCTGTGAGCCAGGGGAATGAAGATGAACATCGTCTCGCTGAGTATCTTGTCCCGCTTGTGCTCGGGCATAAACTCGATGGTCCTGCAATTGTGAAGACGGTCCGCAAGCTTGATGAGGACGACCCTCACGTCGTCGTTGAGAGTCAGCAGGATACGCTTTAGATTCTCCGCTTCGATGCTTTCCGTGGAGGTGATTGGCCCGCGCTTGCGGTCTTCGTTGTCCAGCACCGTCTTGATCTTGGTAAGGCCGTCCACCAGCAGGGCGATATGGTCCCCGAAGATATTGCGGATGTCATCGATAGTGTAGTCGGTGTCTTCTACCACATCGTGAAGAAGCGCGGCGGAAATGGACTTGCAGCCCAGACCTATCTCTTTGATTACAATTTCCGCGACCTGGATGGGATGGATGATGTATGGCTCTCCGGAGCGCCTGCGGACGTTGCGGTGGGCATGATTCGCAAAGTCGAAAGCCTTCTGCACCACGGCAAGTTCTTCTTCGTCCCGGCAGCGGATGGCGGCGGCCTCGCGCAGCCTCTTCCATTCCTTCCGGATGAGGTTGTAGTCCTTTATGGTGAATTTGGAAAGACTGCTCATTGTTTGTACTTTTCTTCATCCTGAAGCGCATAGGTCAGCTGCGCTCCATACATTACTATTTGGAAACTGTAATTCAGCCAGATCAGGAAGAGAGGGATTGCCGCGATCACTCCGTATACCGCATTCAGACGGCTTACGAACATCTGGGTTTCCAGATACAGATACTGGAAAGCGCAGAATATCACCCCGGAAAACAATGCGGCCGTAAGGGCGTGCCTGTAGCGCACGAAGCAGGCGGGGATATATTTGTAGGCGGCAGAAAGAGTGCCGACGACCACCGCATAGAACAGCAGCCATCCCACAAATCGCGACAGGCTCTCTGCATTCAGCCCTATCAGCGACACCGCATTGGAATAAAGCGCTATCCCATAGCAGAATATGATCACAATGAAGGGCAGCAGAAGAAGCAGGCCGATATAGAATCCGAAGCGTTTCCAGGTTGCACGGGGAATCTTACGGATGCCCCAGACGTTGTTGAAGACTCTCTCTGTCTGGAACATCAGCCAGATTATCGTCCACATGAACATCATTGCGGAAACGATACCCACGGGGCCTGAACGGGCCGCTTCGATGATGTTGTTAGCCTTGCTGATGGCTATGCCTACAAGATCCAGATTGTTCGGGAGCACCCTGGTGAGCAGGACCTCCAGCTTGTCGGCCAGATGCAGACCGTTGGAGACGAAGAAGATGAACGCCGTCAGGGGTATGATTGCCAGAGTGACGAAGTAGCTCAGGGCAACGCACTGGAAACCCATCCTGTGCTCTGCGAAAGAGTCGAAAGTCTTGCGCACGATACGTATGAAACTTACCAGACTCCTCCAGGTGCCGGTTGCAAAATCGGTTTCCATCACCCAGATCTTGTCCGTAAACAGTTCCTTTACGTCGCTCCAGGTCACTTTTCTGTCTGTCAACTGATACTTCCGCATCTGTTAAAACAAGCTTAACTGTTCAACTTTGCCCTCCGAAGAAGCTTCCTGAGCCTCTGAAGGCAGCATTTCCATAAACTCGGCCTCGCCAATCACGGGCACGCCGAGCTCCTCGCATTTCTTTATTTTTTCCGGCCCCGGTTTTTCTCCGGCCAGCAGGAAAGATGTCTTGCCGCTGACGCTGCCGGAATTTTTGCCGCCGTGCTTCTCGATGAGAGCCTTCATCTCGTCCCGGGAGATGCTGAAGGTGCCGGAGATGACTATCACCTTGCCGGCAAGGGCCTCCGAAGCCGCGGCGGCGGGTTCTTCCACGCTGAAACGCAGCCCGTTGGCCTTGAGCCTCTGGATCTCTATCAGATGCCTGTCGTCCCGAAAATACTCATATATGCTCCGGGCGCAGACGTCCCCAACATCCGGGACTTCCTTCAGTTGCTCTTCGGTGGCGGCGATCAGGGAATCCACGTCAGCGAAGTGCCTGGCAACGGTCTTGGCAGTGGTTTCCCCGACAAAACGGATCCCAAGTGCGAACAGCACCCTTTCGAAGGGCACCTCGCGGGACTTGTCCAGACTGGCCTTGAAACGAATAGCGGATTTCTCCCGCCATCCTTCGAGGCTCATCAGCTGGTGAAGCGTAAGGTCGTAGAAATCTGCCGGCGTGCGGACGAATCCAAGGGTGTAGAGCTGATCGACGGTGGCTTCTCCGGCAAGGATGTCCATTGCCTTGCGCCCTGTGAAGTGCAGCAGTTCTCCCTTGATCTGCATGGGGCAGCCGTCGCTGTTGGGGCAGAACCACTTGGCCTCGTCTTCCTCACGCACCAGGGGAGTGCCGCAGTCCGGGCAGACCTTGGGGAATTCGGGAATGGCGGCCCCGGGCTTGCGCCGGGATGGTTCAACCGCCGTGATTTTGGGTATGATCTCGCCGCCTTTCTCCACATAGACATAATCGCCCTCGTGGATATCCAGCTGACGGATCTGATCTTCATTGACCAGCGTCGCCCTCTTCACTATGGTGCCGGAGAGCAACACGGGTTCGAGGTTGGCCACCGGGGTGATGGCTCCGGTGCGGCCTACCTGATAGTCTATGGAAAGGATGGGAGTGAGCGCCTGCTCCGCCTTGAATTTGTAGGCCACCGCCCAGCGGGGAGACTTGGCAGTATAGCCCAGGGCCCTCTGGTAGGCCATCTCATTGATCTTGATGACCACCCCGTCGGTGGCGTAGGGGAGATTCTTGCGGTTCACATCCCAATAGTCGATGAACTCCCGGATCTCGCCGATGTTATGGCAAAGCCGGCGTTCATCCGAAACGGGAAGGCCCCAGGACGCGGCGGCGCGAAGGGCCTGGTCGTGGGATTCGAAGTCCAGGCTCTGGGCGGGGATATGATAGAGCGTGCACCAAAGCCCGCGCTGGGCCACTTCGTCCGGATTGATCAGCTTCAGCGAGCCGGAAGCGGCATTGCGAGGGTTCGCAAAAGGCTGCTCGTCGTCCAACGCACGAAGCTCGTTCAGATGGTCGAATGCGGAATAAGGCATAAGCACCTCACCCCGGATCTCGAACTCCTCGGGATAGTCCCCGTGAAGCTGGTGGGGGATGTTGGAGATACGTTTGGCGTTCTCGGTG
>CAMJJO010000016.1 GCA_946406095.1 uncultured Bacteroidales bacterium
GGGAAATGGTTCGGCGCACGCACCCGCAAACTGCTGGTTCCGGGCACGATAGGCCTGCTGGTGTTCCACTGGATGGTGGGGTATTTCAACACCGTAGTCGCCGCCAGGACCGGTGTTTTCGACGGGGTTCCAGCCATTGCCAAATACTTTATCATGGCTTTCAGCGGCATAGGGCCACTCTGGTTCATCCAGGTGCTGTGGCTGCTCTGCATAGTGCTGCTTCTGCTGCGCGCCCTGGACCGCAAGGACCGCTTCTGGAACTGGTGCGGAAAGGCGGGGGTCGTCGCCATCATCCTGCTGGGAATCCTCTTCTGGGCGGGAGAGCAGACTCTCATCAGAAATCCCCGTCCACAGTCCCTGGACGGCCTTCTGAACCTCTACAAGCCCCTGTTCTATATGGTTCCTTTCCTGCTCGGCTACTTCGTATTCTCTCACGATGAGGTGCAGCAGAAGGTCAAGCAGGCGTGGATTCCCCTGATGGCCTGCGCCATCATCAGCGGCGGCATCCTCATCGGCACCACCTTCGGCCAGGACAACACCTCGCCGCAGTATCTCGGCAGCCCTCTGAACTGCCTCTACGGCTGGCTCGCGTGCCTTGCTATGATGGGATGGTTCCAGGCAAAATTCGACCGTAGCGGCCGTTTCGCCGCCTATATGACACGCTCCAGCTACGGGCTCTACATAGTCCACTATCTGGTGGTGGCCAGCCTGGGATATATGATGAAGACCTACACCACCCTGCCTCCGCTGGCGATGTACGCCATACTGGCAGTGGCGGTATTCACCCTATCCCCCGTTTTATACGAGATTATCCGCCGCATCCCGCTGGTGCGCTGGTGCGTGCTGGGAGAAAAGAAACGCTAGTTTTCCAGCTTCAGGAGCCTCTGGATGGCTTCCAGGAAATAGTAGTCTGCATAAGTCAGGGGAATATCCACCCCTGACCATTTGTGCAGGTTGGTGACTCCGTGCTTGAGGAGGAAATTGCCGTTTTCGCCGGGCTCGGCGAGGTATTCGGGGGATGCCAGGGTCCTGACTATCCTGAGAGCGGTCTTGCGGTAGCGCTTGCTCTCTTTGCCGGTGGTGAAGGTGGAGAGTTCCGCCAGTGCGGAGGCGATGATGGCTCCCGCCGATGAATCCCTCAGCACAGGATCCCCGGGGCGCCATTTGTAATCGGATGCCTTGGGGGCGCCGACAGCATTCATGTCGAAGGCGTGCCTGGTGCCGGGGGCGTTGAAATCCCACTCCGGAACGCCATCCTTCGGAAGCATGGGGATGAGATATGCCGCCACCTTGCGGGCCTGCTCCAGATAGGCCGGATCCTTGGTTTCGCGATACATCATGGTGAATCCGTACAGCGCCCAGGACTCTCCGCGGCTCCAGGTGGATTCATCGCTGAAGCCCTGCGATGTCTGCTTCTTCAGCACCGCACCGGTTTCTTCGTCGTAGGCCACCACATGCCAGGTGCTGGCATCGGGGCGGAAGTGATTCTTCAATGTGGTATTGGCGTGGATGCGGGCGATCTCCAGATACTTCCCCTCCCCCGTCAGGCGGGACACTTCCGCAAGGATTTCCAGGTTCATCATATTGTCGATGATGACAGGGAAATTCCACCGTTTGCCGGGGTTCCAGCTGCGGGTGCAGCCCACGACGGGGCTGAAACGGGTGCTGAGTTTCTCGGCCCCGGCTTTCATCATCTCCAGATAGGCGGGATTCCCGGTCAGGCGGTACCCGTTGCCGAAGCTGCTGTTCACCTGGAAACCGATGTCGTGATGGGTGTGCATCCCTATGATTCCGTCCAGTTTGGCAGTCTGGCGTTTTGCCATTTCCAGTATGTCGGCATTGCCGGTGTACTCATAAACCAGCCATAGCGAGCCGGGGAAGAATCCGCTGGTCCAATCGTTCAGTTTCCCGTCCTTGACCTTGCCTTTTTCGAAGGTTATGGGCATTTTGTCGGGCGATACCCTCGCGTCGAGCGCGGTGAACTGGACGACCGCCCTTTCGAAAACACGGTCGGCGGTTTTCTTCAAGGAACTGCCGGATACACCACTGGAAACAAGAAGCAGAATGGCTGCAAAATAAAGAGATTTCATAATGCGTCGGTTGTTTTGCAAATATATGAATATTTCTTGCGCGTGCGCATTATTTCTTTTATATTTGCTAATGATATAATTACTGGCAGTTTTAACTTTTAACCCATAATGAAGAACTCTTTGATTCTCCTGGCAATCTGCGTGGTTTGCCTCTTCTCCTGCAAGACCCAGGATCCTGTGCGGGACGCACTCCTTTCAAGATCCGGCGAACTCGTGGCCCCGATGGCCGTCACCTACGATGCCAAGAACTCTTTTGCCGGAGCTCTCGCCGTGTATTGGAATGCATCCGCGCCCATCGAGGACGGTGCCCTTTCTTTCCAGGTGCAGGTTTCTTCAGATGAGTATTTCTTCAGCGGAGAAGGCGGAACCCTCATAGAGAAGACGGTGAACGTCAGCTCCAGCCCCAACGATGCCACCATCATCACCGGCCTGACTGCAGGCCAGTCTTATTTCCTGCGGGTGGCGGCGGTGTACCCGGGCCCTTCCAGGTCCGAATGGTCTTACCTCAGCAATGCCGCCGGCAAGACCGTCGCAGTCATTCCGGGAGTAGGTATAGTAGAGTAACAGGCCCGACCGATGCTCCGGAAAAGCACATTGTTCCTGATGCTTTCCATCCTTTTTGCCGCTTGCGGCGGAGGGGGCGGAGCGGATGTGCCTCCGGATGATGGCAACCCTTCCACAGATATCACCCTCAAGGCCTACGGAGGCCGGGGCAGGGCGGAGATCGTCTGCACAGGCACCCTTTCGGGCATCTCCGGCATAGCGATCACCATCGACGAGGCTGCGGGCGCCCTGGTATATCCTGTCGGGCAGATCAAGGACGGGGCCTTCTTAATCACTGGGCTGGAAGAGAAATCCTATTCCTGCCCGGTGGCTCTGCTGAAGGATGGTGCCCCGGAGCCGGCAGGGACGGTGGAATTCGTGGTCTACGGCCCCAAATACGAGTCTTTCCTCCCCGGCGGGGGCGTCAATTCCTGCAGTTTCTCCGGCGCCTGCGCCTCGATGGCGCTTCAGGCGGTGAATCACTACTGCTACTACGGCTACCAGCTGGAATACACCGACATCAAAGGCGACGGCAAATCCGTCTTCATCAACAAGAACGAGGCTTCCGCCGCATTCCTGAACGACGTGGCCTCCGACATCACCGCACGGCCGGCGTTCAAGCCCGAAGAGATGATGGAAGACCTTTTCTACGGGCCGGCCTTCACCATCAAGCAGGGCATCGTATCCGGCGACATCCCCCTGAACCCCACGGTGGATGGCTACCGCGGCATCTGGTTCGACCTCGGGCAGGCCGCATCCTCCTACGGCTCCAAATACTCCGGAGGTTTCGCCACCTACACCATGAAGCACATCCCCATGGCCATCTACTCCCCCATCGCAGACAGGACCTTCTTCGTCTACGGAGGCACTCCGGCCAAGGACAAGAAGTATCTGCTGTGCATGGTGGGATGCTTCGACCACCGCACCGGCAAGCTCCAGAAGCCGCGCATAGTAATGGACAAGGGCGAGCTCGGGGTGGCCGACCCCCACGACAATCCTACCATCCAGATCGACAGGAACGGATTCATCTGGGTGTTCGTGGCAGGCCGCAGCAACAAGCGCAACGGCATCCGCTACCGCAGCCGCAAGCCCTACGACATCACCTCCTTCGAATACATCAACGAAGACATAATGGCCTATCCCCAGGTGATGTACCATCCCGACAAGGGCTTCTTCCTCTTCTTCACCCGCTACGACGGCACCCGCCAGCTCTTCTGGCGCACCAGCACCGACGGAGTGGAATGGACGGCCTACAGGCAGCTGGCCAGCATAAAGGAGAGCGGGGACAAGAACTCCGGGCACTACCAGATCAGCAACATCTGCGGCACCAAGCTGTGCACCGCCTTCAACCGCCACATCAACGGGGACGTGGACACCCGCACGAACATCTATTACCTCCAGTCGGAGGATTGGGGGGAGACCTGGACCACCGCGGCGGGCGAGGCCGTGAAGGTGCCGGTCACGGAGCGCTACTCCAACTGCCTGGTGCGGGACTACCAGATCAGCACCGAAGAACATAACTGCTACATAAAGGACCTCAACTTCGACTCCGAGGGCAACCCCATCATCCTCTACCTTACCAGCAGGAACCATCTGACCGGCCCCGACGGAGGCACCCGCCAGTGGCACGTGATCCATTGGACCGGAAGCGGCTGGGAGGAAGGGCTGATAACCACCTCCACCCATTGCTACGATTCCGGAAGCCTCTGGATAGAGGGGGACGAATGGGTGGTGATAGCCCCCACGGATGCTGGGCCTCAGTACTGGGGCACCGGCGGCGAGGTGGTGAAATGGCGCAGCAGCGACAAGGGCAGGACCTGGACAAAGGAAGCCCGGCTGACTAAAGACAGCGAGCTCAACCAAAGCTATATGAGACGCCCCTGGTATGCCGCAGATGGCTTTTATGCCTTCTGGGCCGATGGCAACCCGGACAAATTCACACAATCCTGCCTGTATTTCTGCGACAAGCAAGGCACGGTCTTCCGTATGCCTTACGATATGTCCGAAGAATGGGCGGAACCAGAAAGATTATGATCATGAAGAGACTATTTATATTGCTGATGGCTGCCGCAGCGATAGTGTCGTGCGGCAAGGAGAACGGATCCAAACTTCCTCCCCCGCCGGATGGTGGAGATGACAACGGGAGCGGAGAAGAGACCAGCCTGACGGTTTACGGCAAGGTCGCGGACGAAAGCGGCAAGCCCTTCCCCGGGGTGGTGATCACCGACGGGCGCAATTTCGCCGTGACGGGAGAAGACGGCACCTACCGCTTCGAGAAATACCGTTATGCCTCTTTCCTCCAGTGCTCCATTCCATCGGAGGCGGTGATAGGCACTGGAGGGACCTACAATCTCGCCACCGGCCACTACAAGAGGCTTTCTTCTTCCACGAAGGAGTATGACTTCATCTACGCCAGGCAGCCGGCGGAGAAGAATTTCCGCATCCTGACCCTCGGAGACCCCCAGGTCGGCAGCAGCAGCCAGGTCAGCCGCTACACCCAGACCGCCGTGCCGGACGTGCGCCAGTATGTGATAAACAGTTCCAACATGAGGAGCTACGCGATAACCCTCGGGGACAATGTCAACAACGAATGGGGGCTGCTCCCGGACATCGCCCGCGTGCTCGGCCAGATGGGGCTGCCGGTATTCGGCACCATCGGCAATCACGATTACGAGTTCCCCAAGTCGGGAGATGCCGAGGCCCGCAAGAAATATGAGGACGTGTTCGGCCCCAGCAACTTCTCTTTCAACAGGGGCGACGTGCATATAGTGGTTTTCGACAACGTGCTTCACGGAGGCTCCGCCAGCGGCGACTACGACCAGGGCTATGAAGAGTGGCAGTATGAGTGGCTGCAGAAAGACCTCAGCTACGTGCCCAAAGACAAGAGCATCTTCATGACCGTGCACATCCCCCTGAAGGATAACAGGATATTCCAGCTGCTCAGCCAGTATTCGTCGGCCGTGGTGGCCTGCGGGCACACCCATAAACTGGAGAACACCTACGACAAGACCGTCAACGGGAAGACCATCACCATCTGCGCCGCAGGGTCCACCGGGGCCCCCTGGAAGGGCCTGATCCTTTCGGACGGGTGCCAGCGTGGCTACAAGGTGTATGAATACGAGAACAACAGCGTCAAACGCGAGCTTTACAAGAGCATCCAATACGAGGAGCCTTTCCAGATGAGGATGTTCCGCACCACCGATTTCGCTCCGTTCACCACCCCGGGCGGCAACAATTACACCTTCCCCTACCGGGGAGCCAACTGGATCGCGGTGAACGTCTTCAACTACAGGCCGGGCTGGCAGGTCTCGCTCTGGGAGGACGGCGTAAAAACCTCTTCTTCCCCTTCCGTCACGCCTTCGTTCGACGTCTGGGTCAAGATGTTCCTCTACAACAACTACAACAGGGACAACGACATAGGCGTAAACACCCACATCCTCTTCTTCCAGCTCAAGAATGCATCGGCATCCTCCATCAAGGTAGTGGCGGAGGACGCTTACGGCGCATCGTACACCTGCGACAAGTTCACCACGGCGGAAGACATTCCCGATTATAACGATTGACACATATGCTACTAAAACTCAAACACTTTACGGTCACACTGGCGGCTCTGCTCGCCTGCGTGGTGCTCTCCGCCCAGCATCCGGGCCGGACGGTTACCGTCTCCGGCACCGTGGTGGACGAAGTAGGCCCCGTGGGAGGAGCGACCGTCACCGTCAAGGGGCATCCCGAGATGGGAGGCAAGGTCACCGGGCCGAACGGAGAGTTCAGCTTCAGCATCCAGCCCGGAATGACCCTGCAGATCTCCTGCATCGGCTACAAGACTGCGGAGAAGGCCTTCGACAAGGCTGATGTCTGGTACGTGGTGATGGAAGACGACGCCATCATGCTGGACGAGGTCATCGCCGTAGGATACGGCACCCAGAGGAAGGAAAGCGTCGTGGGCTCCATCTCCCAGGTGGGCTCCGAGGCGCTGGTCAACTCCGGCACGACCAACATCACCAACGCCCTGGCGGGAAAGCTGGCGGGAGTGATGACCTACCAGAGCAGCGGCCAGCCCGGAAACAACGACGCGACCATCTTCATCCGCGGACTGAGCAGCTGGAACGGATCCGGCCCACTGGTGATGGTGGACGGCATCGAGAGGTCCTTCTCCGAGCTCGACCCGAACGAGGTGCAGACCATCTCCGTGCTGAAGGATGCCTCCGCGACCGCGGTGTTCGGTGCCAAGGGTGCAAACGGAGTCATCCTGGTCACAACCAAGACCGGGTCGAAGGGCGCTCCGAAGATGAAGCTGAGCGTGGATTACGGCCTCTCCAATCCCGAGACCCTGCCCGAATACATCGATGCCGGCAGGATAGCGGAGATGGCGAATATCGCCCGCAAGAACGAGCAGTCCTTCAGCGCCCTGTTCTCGGATGCCGAAATCGCCGCCTGGAAAAACGGCACCAACCCCCTTCGCTACCCCTCCAACGACTGGTTCCGTTCGCTGCTCAAGGACTTCGCAAACGACCTCAACGCCAACTTCAACATCCGCGGCGGCTCCGACAAGGTGAAGTATTTCGTGTCGGTGGGATACACCCACGAGGGCGCAGTGGTGAAGCAGGTGAACAACTGGAGCGGCACCACCTTCAACTACAACAGGATCAACTACCGCTCCAACCTGGATTTCCAGCTGACCAAGAGCACACTGCTCACCTTCAAGATAGGCGGCAACACCGGAGTGGTGCAGAACCCCAACAACACTTCCGTGGCCGGTCTCTTCACCCAGATGTACAATGCATCTCCGATGATGTTCCCGGCATATTTCCCGGAATCCGCCCTGGCCCGGATCCCGGACACGGACTATCCGGATGCCTCCGGCGCGCGCCTGTCCGACAACAACGGCGCCTACACCGCCAACCCCTACACCACCCTCGCCTCCGGGGATTTCGTGCAGACCACCACCTCCAAACTGAATACTGACGTGATCCTCAAGCAGGACCTGGACTTCATCACCAAGGGGCTGTATCTGAGGGGCCTTATCTCCCTGACCAGCGCCTTCTCCAAATATTCGCAGCAGGGCACCCAGTCCTATCCGACCTACCGCATCGACTGGGACGCCTACGAGATCGGCGCCAACCCCTGGGTGTCTTCGAAGGCATCCAGCTACGTGTATGTGGAGCCGCCCACCGCAATCACCCAGGACGGCACCGCAAGGAACACCTCGATAGTCTTCTACTGGGAGACCTCCCTGAACTATGAGCGCAAGTTCAAGAAGAAGCACAACGTGACGGCCATGGCCCTCTTCAACCAGCGCGAGTACGACGCCGGCGCCAGCTTCCCCCACAGGAATCAAGGCCTGGTAGGGCGCGTGACCTACGACTATAAGGGGAAATACCTCTTCGAAGGCAACATAGGCGTCACCGGTTCGGAGCAGTTCGCTCCCTCCTACCGCTATGGCGTGTTCCCCTCCGCCGCCGCAGGATACTATCTCTCCAAGGAGAAGTTCTGGAAGAGGGCCCTGCCCTGGTGGAGCACGATGAAGCTGCGCTACTCCGACGGCTATGTGGGAAGCGACAGCGCATCCGACAACTGGCTCTACTACTCCAGCTACATAAAGAGCGACGGCAACATCATCGAGATGAAATCCGCCAACGTCACCGCCCGCTGGGAGACGGCTCACAAGCGGGACCTCGGAATCGAGATGGGATGGCTCAAGGACGCCCTCACCTTCAACATCGACTTCTACGATGAATACCGCTACGACATGCTCGTGACGCCCCAGAGCACCACTCCCTTCGTGGGCATAGCCTACAAGGACGTGAACAACGGGCGGATGAAGAAGCACGGCATCGACTTCGAGATCAAATGGAAAAAATCCCTCGCCGGCGGCCTCTACTACGAGATAGGCGGCATGCTTGGAGTGAACGAGAACCGCATCCTCAACTACGACGATCCGCCCTACACCCCCGACTACCAGAAGACGGCCGGCAAGGCGTACAAGTCCCAGACCAACGGCATGACCTCGATCGACAGCGGCTACTACAACACCATCGACGAGATACACGGCTATCCGGCCACGCTGACAAACTGGACCAACCTCTACACCGGCACCTACAAGCTGCTGGACTACAACGGGGACGGCTACATCAACTCTTCGGACCTGCACGCCATCTACGGCAGCGCCTACGCCCCCGTCACCTATTCGATGAACTTCGGCCTGAGCTACAAGGGATTCTCTTTCAACATGCTCTGGTATGGCAACGCGGGCAAGTACATCGACTTCAACCGCGGCTACGAGAAAGAGTTCATCAAGGCGGACCTCACTATGCACAAGGCCCAGCTGGACTACTGGACTCCGACCAACCGGAATGCCGGCCACAACAACCTGGCATTCAACGACGCCTACTATTCCAGCTTCGGCGGCACGGGCACCAACGGCTTCAACATGGCCCTGCTCGGCCACACCTGGAGGAAGTCCGACTACCTCACCCTGAAAGAGCTTTATCTTTCCTACACCTTCGACGGAAAGACCGTGAACAAGATACTCGGCCTCAAGGGCCTCTCGGTCACGGCCACCGCCAACAATCTTTTCACTCTGACGGACCTCATCGAAGGAGACCCGCAGAGGACCTCGCTGGCTGCCAGCTACTACCCTCTCATGAGAACGTTCAAACTGGGTGTAAAACTGGATTTCTAAAATGGAAGCGATTATGAAAAGAATAACCAAGATACTGATTGCCCTGATGCTGGCGGCGCCGCTGACCGGATGCCATTATCTGGACGTGGACTCCGAACTCGGCCTCACCGAAGAGGACGTGTTCAACACCACGAAGAACTTCAAGGCATATTTCAATACCATATTCTCGGACGGTGCGGAGTATACCTTCCGCAACATCCACTGCGGATATCCCCTGTTCATAGACTGGAACCGCTACCGCTTCACCTGGGCCTGCGTCACGGATGCCGCGGATGCCGGGCGCTATATCCGCTCGCAGTATGAGCTGAAGGCCTGCAACATGACCGACGGCGTGCTGGAGAGTTTCTCCTTCGCTCCTCTCAAGAGCAAATCCAACGGAGACGTGGACCTAAAGACCAACGCCGACAAGCCCATCGCCTATGCGATGTTCAACATCATCCGCATAGCGAACCGCTCCCTGGAGAATCTGGACAAGCTCACCAACGCCACCGAAGAAGAGAAACTGGACCTGACCGGCCAGGCTTACTTCGTGCGCGGATATGCCCACTTCGTGCTCTGCAACTGGTTCGGCGGAATGCCTTATCTGGACCACGCCCTCACCGGCGACGATGAATGGGACCTGCCCCGCGAAAGCGCCAAAAGCACCTACGAGAAGGCTGCGGCCGACCTGCATACCGCCTACGAGTATCTCAAACGTGCCGGCAAGATGCGCCGCGACGCCCTTCCCGGGCAGAGCGGGCACCTGACCAGTTCCGAGCTTTACCTGCCCAGCGGATGCTGCTGCCTCGCCTTCAGGGCCCGCGCCCTGCTGTATGCAGCCAGCCCCCTGGCCAACGAGAACAACGATCCGACTGCCTGGAAAAACGCCGCCGAAGCCTGTGCCGAAGCCCTTCAGGCGGCAGAGGAATGGCAGTACGAACTGCTGCCTCTGGCCAACTACAAGGACAATTTCTACGGACAGATGTCCACCAACGAGACCCTGTTCGGCTACTACCACAAGGCGAAGATCAACATCAGCAACTGGTCGGCCTTCCTGAGCTACCCCCAGTGCTATTCCTCCACGGCGTCCGGCACCTGCCCCACCCAGAACTTCGTGGACAAGTTCGAGACCAAGGACGGATATCCCCTCAACACCGCCGAAGACAGGGCCAAGGCCACTGCCGCCGGCAGTTACATGGAGCAGAACATGTATGCCAACAGGGATCCCCGGCTGGACATCTGCATAGTGCACGACGGCACCACGACCCCCTATGTGACAGGCGTCATCAACATCTACTACGATCCCGTCAACAAGACGTATCCCACCACCTCGATCTCCGGCGTGAACCAGCAGTTCAACCAGACCAAGGGATGGGGCGGGGACGATTCCGCCACCAAGGCCTACACCAACACCGGATACTACTGCAACAAGCACTGGCGTGGCGCACGCGGCGACAAAGACGCCTCCCACTATCATCTGGATCCGCTTTTCCGCATGGCCGAGCTCTATCTCGACTACGCCGAGGCGGTGAATGAATACGCCGGGCCGGACGGCACCGCAGGCACCTATCCCCTGACCGCGGTCGCCGCCATCAACAAGGTGCGCTCCCGCGTGGGAATGCCCGGGGTCCGCTCCGAATTCACATCCGGGAAGGATGCTTTCCGCGAGAGGATCCACAACGAAAGGAACGTGGAGCTCGCCTATGAAGGCAACCACTACTACTTCGACATCCGCCGCTGGAAGACCGCGCCCCAGTCCATGACCCAGACGCTCTATGGCATGTGGGTGGAGTCCTGCCCTGTGGATGCCGCGCATCCCGCAGGGCGGGTCTACGAGCGCCGCGAGCTGCCTGCCAACCGCAACCTCAAGACCTGGAAGGACTGCATGTACTACCTTGCCTTCCCCGACGCCGAGGCGAATACGATGAAGAATTTTGTTAACTGGCAAAAATGGCAATAGATATGAGATACCTTAGGAACATAATACTGCCACTGGCCATTCTGATGACGGGCACCGCTCCCGCTTTCGGCGGAGAACCTGCCGACAGCCTCGCCGCCGTCCCCTGGAACTCCAAGGCCGATTACTGGAAGTCCGCCGCCACCGTCACTCCGATTTCGCTCACCGAGGCCGAGAAATCCCCGGTGTATGACCTCCGCAACAAACTCACCGGCCTCGTGCCCGGGCTGATCGTGCAGGAATCCTGCGGCGACATCATGCCGAGCAGCAATATGGGCTCCCCCGGCATAGATGCCAACACCATATCCCTGGCAGGCCACGGTTTCGGAGGCCTGGTGCTGATAGTGGATGACGTGCTCACTCCCTTCAACCAATATCAGTTCGACATCAACCAGGTGGAATCCCTCACCTATCTGTCCGGAGCAACCGCCAAGAATCTCTACGGGCCGCGCGCCGGCTACGGGGCCATCCTCCTGACCACCCGCAAGGGAGATTGGAACAAGCCCCTCACCATCAACGCCGACGTCCGCGCTGGAATGGACTTCGTCGACAGGATGCCGGAATGGGTGAATTCCTATGAATATGCGGCGCTCAACAACATTGCCCGCGGCAACGACGGCTACACCCAGCTCTACAGCAACGCCGCCCTCAGAGGCTTTGCGGAGGGAGACATGTTCAGCCGCAAGTACCCGGCTGTGGACTACAAGTCGCTGATGATGCGCAACTACAAGGAGACTCAGAACTTCGGGGTGGATATCTCCGGAGGCAGCAGCATCCTCAAATACAACGCCTCGGTGAACGGCTACCGCAGCGGCGACATCTACAACGCAGGGCCCATCTCGGACTACAACAAGCTGAGCATGAGCACCAGCATCACCGCAAAGGTAGGCAAGTGGATCACCGGATCCGTTTCTTTCAACGGGCTCACCGGATTCCGCAGGGACAACAACGGCTCGCTGTACGGCTACAGGTCCATCCCCGGGAACGCTTTCCCCGTGGCTATAGGCATCTCCACCAACGATTCGGACCTGGAGGGCATCTCCGCAGGCAATACCATCTATGCCGTGTCCAGGGCATTCACCACCAATCCCTATGCGCAGCTGGTGGACGGCGGATTCGCCACCACCCGCTACCGCAGCGGAATGTTCAACGCGGCCATCGACCTGGACATGGGCTGGCTCCTGAAAGGGCTCAAGAGCAGGACCTTCCTCGACTTCGACAACGAATACTACCAGAAGGTGGGCAAGACCAACGACTACATCGCATACTACTGGAGCCAGGAGAACGATATCGCGGAGATATCTTCCCACACCGGCACCAAGCAGGCCAGCAAGTCTTCGAAAGGCACCTTCACCTATAATAACCTGAGCTTCTACGAGCGCCTTTCCCACGAGTGGAAGAACGGCGCCCACGAACTGAACTCGGGATTGGTGTTCTTCCTGTCCGACGGCAGCAACTCCTCCAACAACTTCTATGAGAGGCAGGCCTACGTGGTGGGCAACGCGAACTACTCCTATGCAGGCAAGTATTTCGCGGAGATCACCGCCGAGTATGCCGGTTCTTCCCGCTTTGCCGACGGGAACCGCTTCGAGTTCTTTCCCGCGGCCGCCTTCGGATGGCTGGTCAGCGAAGAACCCTGGATGAAGGGCGTCAGATGGGTGGACAAACTCAAGGTCAGCCTGGACGCCGGAAGCATCGCGGATGCCGATATCTACGGTTCCAAGTATCTCTACAGGGCTTCCTATATCAGCGATTCCGGCAATCCTTTCGGCCCCGCGACCGCCTACCAGTGGTTCGGTTCCGACAAGCGCACCTCCCAGACCACCACTATCGAGCGCCTCGCCAACCACTCTCTCAAGTGGCCCCGGGTGCTGCAGGCGGATCTCAAGGTGGATGCCAAGCTGCTGGGATGCCTGGACCTGATGGCAGACGCCTACGTGATCAACCGTCCCGGCATCATTTCCGAGACCTCCAGCGAATACCCCGCAATGGCAGGCCTGACGGATATCGCCATCTACGACAACTATAACGCCTTCCTGATGTATGGCCTGGATATGGGCGCGCAGTACAGCAGGTCTTTCGGGGACCTCCATCTCAGGGCTGGCGTCAATCTCCTTACCTACAAGGTCATCTACAGCAAGGTGGTGAACGATTTCTACATCTACGACTGGCAGAGGATCACAGGCACCCGCTACGGCAACTACCGCGGCTTCCACTGCCTCGGCAAGTTCACTTCGGATGCGGAAATCGCCTCCAGCCCCCTCTACGACCCGGACACCCGAGTCGGAGACCTTAAGTACGAAGACCTCAACGGCGACGGCAAGATCGACAGCAACGACACAAAGGTCGTCGGCAACACCCTGCCGCTGCTCCGCTGCGGCATCAACCTCAACCTCGAATGGAAGGGCTGGAGCCTCTTCCTCGTGGGTTCGGGCAGTTTCCTCACGGACATCGCCCTGACAAACGGCTACTTCTGGAACGGATGGGGCGACGGCAACTATTCCGCCTTCGTGCGGGACAACCTCGGCGAAGCCTATCCCCGCCTGGGATACGACAAGCCCATCAACAACTTCGTCGCATCCGATTTCTGGCTGAGGGACGGTTCCTACTTCAAGATCCAGACCCTGGAAATCGCCTACAGCTTCGTTCCCAAGCGCCTCAAGGCGGTGAAGGGAGTGAAACTGTCGCTCCGCGGAGCCAACCTCCTCACCCTGACCGGTGTCGAATATGTAGAGCCGGAGAACATGAACGCCGGACTCAGCACCTATCCTCTGTTCCGTACCTTCGCAGCAGGCGCAAAGTTCAACTTCTAAACGACCGCAGATATGAAAAGATTCTTCTATACAGCAATTCTGACAGTTTTCGCGGTCTCCGCCTGCGACTTCCTCGAGCCGCTCCCGGACGGGTCGTACAACGAAGACAACTACGACGACTATCCTACGATAATCCGCGGCTACATCGACAAGGCCTACAACCTGCGCCCGTCCATCTATTATGGCACCGAATTCATTGGACTGGATGCCATCACGGACGACATGATGTTCCGCGATAAGTCAAGCCCCACGCGCCAGTTCTCCATCGGCAATGCCCAGATGGGCAACTACCCGCTCGCGAGCATCTGGAACAGGGACTACAAAGCCATCTACTACGTTAACCTCTTCCTCAAGGACGGCATCGGATTCAAGACCCGCTATCTGGTGGATCCCGGCTCCAACGCCATGCTCCAGCGCTGCCTGCAGGGCGATGCCTTCGGGCTCCGCGCCTGGTACGCCTTCAATCTGCTGGATTTCTGGGGCGGAGAGGGCACCGACGGCAAGCTCCTCGGCGTCTACATCCCCACCGAGCCCTTCGACATCGAAAAGGATGACCTCTCCAAGATGGTGCGGCCGTCCTACGACGATTGCGTGAAGCAGATCCTCGCAGACTGCGACTCCGCACTGAAGTACCTGCCGCCTGCAAACCGCGACCAGTATCTGCAGGGCGAAATCTTCCACGTGACCGGAGCCATCCGCTACCGCGCACTCGATGCAGTGTCCGTCAAGGCGCTGAAAGCCAAGGTCCTGCTGACTTGGGCAAGCCCTGCCTTCAACCCCGGCAACGACGCTTCCCGTTGGGAGAAGGCCGCCCGCGCCGCCAAGGAAGTGATAGATTTCAAGCTGACCGGCGAGTCCGGCGGCCTGGACCCCGCGGCGAGTTTCCTGTGGGCCAACCCCAACACCCCCGAAATCATCTTCCCCAGCAACATAGTGCAGAACGGCGACTACGAGAGGAATCTCTATCCCCTGGGATTCGGAGGTGCCGCCGGAGTGGCTCCGTCGCAGGAGCTGGTGGATGCCTTCCCGATGGCCAACGGCTATCCCATCACTCATCCGCTGTCGGGATACGTGCCCTCCAAGCCCTATACGGGCAGGGATCCGCGCTTCTATGCCAACATTTTCTATAACGGATGCGAGGTCAACCGCAACCAGGCCCCCTATGGCCTGATGTACACCTTCGAGATCGCGGAGGGCGGGAAGGATGCTCCCGGCGGAGTGTCCACATCCCCTTCCGGATACTACCAGAAGAAATACATCTCCCTGGGCTGGAACCCCAACGACGTGTCGGTGCAGACCGCCCAGCACTGCATTTTCTTCCTTCGCTGGACTCACATGTGCCTGATGTTCGCGGAGGCCGCCAACAACGCGGTGGGCCCCACCGCCTCCATCGACGGACTCAGCGCCAAGCAGGCCCTGGCATACATCCGCAACAGGAAAGTGAATACCGGCACGGTGGATGAGAACGGAGTCGGGCAGGGAGGAGATCCCTATCTGGACGAATGCTGCGCCTCGAAGGCCGCATTCGACGCCCTCGTTAAGAACGAATGGAGGGTAGAGACCTGCTTCGAGGGAATCAGGTTCCACAACGTGCGCAGATGGGCCAAGGACGTGAGCGAGATCAACGTTCCTGTCAGCGGCGTGAGCATCAGCGGCGGCACCTACTCCTACAACGTGATAGAGAAGCGCAGCTATCCTTCGCTATGGCTGCCCATACCCTTCAAGGAAGTGCGCATAGCGCCCAATATGGTGCAGAACAAAGGATGGGAAAGCTGGAAATAATTACCATGACTATGAATCGATTAGAACATATTGCAACGGCCTTCATCTCGGTGCTCCTGCTTACGGGATGCTACGAGGATTATGTCAAGGACTACGATACCTCCACGATCTACTGCGCATACCAGTACGACCTGCGCACCTTCGTGGTGGATGAAGGCGCAAAGTTTGATTTCACGGTGGGGCTCGCGGGAGTGCTGGACAACTCCGGCAGCCGGAAGGTGAAGGTGGAACTGGCTCAGGACCTGGTGACGGGCAGCATCCCGGAGATACTCGGCCTGAGCGGCTACACGGCTTTCACGGCCTACAAGGGCCTGACGGGCACAGCCCCCTTCGGCGCCCTGAGCCAGGCATACGTCAGCAACGAAATCAAGGCCCTGGGCATCAGCGCAATGAAGCCGCTGCCAGCGGATTGCTACAGCATCGAAGGGCTGGACGATATGGACATCAAGGCGGGGAAGCATACCTCCACCGCCACCATCACGGCCACGCCCAAATTCTTCGCCGATCCGGATGCCATAGTGCCCAAGTATGCCATCGCCTTCAGGATCACCGATGCAGATGCCGACCAGGTGCCTGCCGACAAGTCCTTCGAGGTGATCGCGGTGAAGTATGAATGCAAGTATTACGGCAACTGGTACTACGGAGGAGAGAAGACCATAGTGGACAAACTGACGGGAAAGGAGATTTCGAAGGAGTCTTATCCGGTGGTGCTTCCGCAGGATGATTCCAAGATCTACACCCTCACCACTACGGGGCCTTACAGCGTGAAAACCAACAAGATAGCCCAGAAGGCAGGGTCTTTCGAACTCAGCTTCGACGGCACCGGAATCACCGCCACCTGCTCGGATCCAAAGGTGAAGATAGGCTATTGCCACACCAACAATGCCAAGTGCATCCAGGACCGCATCATCTACCTCAACTACACCTACGACAACGGCGACGGCACCACCACCGTGGCCAATGACTACCTGCAGTTCCGCAACCGCATCCGGGACGGCATCAGCGAATGGCAGGACGAAAACCCCGAGAATTATGAATAAGACTATCGCTCTCGCCCTGGCACTGGCTCTCTGCCTCCCCGCCGCAGCCCAGCCGCTCAACAACAGCAAGCAACCGGGCTACAAGGGCATATGGTTCACCCTCGGGCAGGAATCGGAATACGGATACAAGTACTCCGGAGGGCTCGGCACCTACACCGTCAAGCACAATCCCATGGCCGTCTATGCCCCCGAGGTGGACAGGACCTTCTTCGTCTACGGAGGCACCACCGATGCCAAGGAACGCCACCTGCTCTGCATGATAGGCTGCTTCGACCACAAGACCGGGATGGTGCAGATGCCCGTGTGCGTCTACGACAAGCAGAAGGTGAACGACCCTCACGACAATCCCGCCCTGCAGATAGACAAGGACGGCTACCTCTGGGTGTTCGTGAGCGGCCGCTCCAAGAAACGCCCCGGCTTCATCTACCGCAGCGACAAGCCCTACGACATCAATTCCTTCACCCAGGTGCTGAAGCTGGAGATGACCTATCCCCAGCCCATGTACGACCCCGAAAAGGGCTTCCTGGTGGGATATACCAAGTATACCGGCGTCCGCCAGCTGTATTGGATGACTTCGAAAGACGGCAGCGAGTGGGACCAGGGGCATCATCTGGCAAATATCAAGGCCCCCGGCGACAAGAAGAGCGGCCATTATCAGGTGACCGGGCACGACCGCGCGCACGGAAAGATTGTCACCGCGTTCAACCGCCACAAGAACGGGGACTGCGACACCCGCACCAATATCTATTATCTGCAGACGCTTGACTACGGCAAAACCTGGACCACCGCGGACGGAACCATGGTCGAGACGCCCGTGACCGAGCTCGACAGCCCCTGCAGGATACTGGATGCCCAGAGCAAGGGGCAGAACGTTTATATCAAGGACGTCAACTTCGATGCCGACGGCAATCCGGTGATACTCTACCTCACCTCCTATGGCCACCAGCCCGGCCCGGCACACGGACCCAGGGACTTCTGGACAGCAAACTGGGACGGCAGGAAGTGGGTGTTCAACCACATCTGCCCCACCTGGCACGACTACGACAGCGGCAGCATCTGGGTAGATGGCAGGAACTGGACTGTGATCGTGCCTTCCGAGCCCGGCCCGCAACTTTGGGGCGCCGGCGGCGAGATTGCCGTCTGGAAGACCACCAACGCCGGCAAGAAATGGAAGAAGGCCGCGCAGCTGACATCCGACAGCCCCTACAACCACGGCTATGTCCGCAGGCCCTATGGCGGGAGGGATCCTTTCTTCTGCTACTGGGCCGACGGCAACCCGGACAGGATCACCCCCTCGCACATTTATTTTTCCGATTCGAAGGGGAATATTTGGACTCTCCCCTACGATATGAAAGATGAATGGGAGAAGCCCACTGAATATCGCAAGTAACTATTAATCAATATCATTATGAAAAAAGCACTTTATCTTTTTGCCGCAGCTCTGGCAATTTTCGCGTCCTGCGATCCCAAAGAGGACGTGAAGCCCGAAGAGCCCAAACTGAATGTCGCAGAGAAGAGCGTCGTCCTGGACAGCGCCGGCGACAGCAAGACCATCGCCGTCGAGGCCAACAATGCCTGGACTGCCGAAGTGACCAGCGGCCAGGACTGGCTCCGTGCAGAGGCCAAAGCCGACGAACTGGTGATCTCCGCTCCCGCATGGACCACACACCAGCCCCGCATGGGTGCGGTTACCGTCAAGTCCAAGGACCTCAATGTAGTAGTGGCCGTCACTCAGCTGGCTGCTCCAAACAACGACAAGATATCGGTAACCCCTACAAGCGTGAATTTCGATGCAGCCGGTGAAAGCAAGACTGTCACCGTCACCGCGAATGTCGAGGTGAAGGCTGTCGCATCTGAAAGCTGGGTCACCATCACTCCTCCTGCCACCCAGTCCGGATCCATGACCTTTACCCTCGCCGCTGCGGCCAATACCGCCAGCACCGCCCGCAACGCCAGCGTCACATTCTCCGGCGGCGAAGCAGACGATGTGACCATCCAGGTCAGCCAGAATCCTGCCAACGTGATCGAGGTCGACAACAACGAAATCTCTGCAACAGCAGAAGGCGGCGACTTTATCGTCAAGGTAACCGCCAATGTGGAATGGACCGCCACTGCATCCGACAGCTGGATTACCGTCTCTCCTGAAAAGGGCCAGAGCGGTGATCTCAAGGTGAGTGTCGCGGCAAATGAAGATACTGCCGAAAGGGCTTCTACAGTCGTCCTCAAAAAGGGCAGTACCAGCGTGGTAATCAATGTCAAACAGGCCGGCAAGCCTGGAGAGGAGACCCTTCTCGCCGCCTGGCGCTGCGACAATGCAGAATACGTGGACAGCCACTCTCCGGATTGGTCTACGGACAACGCAAATGCAACCAGCCACGGCAACGGCAAGGGTATCGCACTCCCCGAGGAAGGTGCTCCCACCGGCACGAACATGACCTGGGTGCGCAATAGCGACAATGCCTTCCCTCTGGTCTACATCACCGCCGCAGAAGGTCACTTTGCAGTCAAGTCGGTTTCCGGAAATGACGGTTTCGTCTTCACCATCCCCGGACAAAGCCTTGCCAAAGGAAAGGTTATCAGCATAGACGTAGCCCTTACGCTCGGTGCAAATGCGGCTCCCAAGAACTGGGTTGCCAAGTTCCGCACTTCGGATACCGGAGAATGGGTCGTGGGTGAATGCTCATCTGCCGTGACCACCAAGAGCGGCGCGACCGCGCATCTGGTTTGCGCAAAGCAGAAGGATTACACCATTGCCTCCCGCTTCAAGGCCAGCTTCACGATTCCGGAGGCTATCACCAATGCAAACGTCCAGATTTTCGTCTGCTCCGCCGACGGCGAGACACTCACGGGAGCAGCCACAACGTCTGGAGCGACAGTGCGTATGATTCCTCTGTATGGATCGGATGCGACCATTGAATTCGCCGGACCGAGAATCACTATCAGATAAATAATCGTTATCTTTGGAGCATATGTTGTATTTTGCAAGAGGATCCAAAGATGACAATATCAGTGCGGACGAGGTCCGTGCTGCGCTGAAACAAGTTTTCGATGCGATGGGGCCGAAGAAGAGGGTGCTGGCATTGCCGCCGGACTTCACCCGCTTCAATTCCTACGCCGGCCCCATCACGGAGATGGTTTACGATTACTTCGGGGATGCCCTGACCGACGTGATGCCCGCCCTGGGCACCCACTCCCCCATGACTCCGGAGCAGATCAAGACCATGTTCGGGCATACCCCGGAAAGCCTTTTCCGTGTCCACGACTGGCGCAACGACGTCGTCACCGTGGGCACGGTTCCGGCTTCTTATGTGGAGGAGGTTTCGGAAGGTAAGGTCCACTACGACTGGCCTGCGCAGGTGAACAAGTTGCTGCTGGACCCGTCTTTCGACCTGATCCTTTCCATAGGCCAGGTGGTGCCCCACGAGGTCATCGGCATGGCCAACTACACCAAGAACATCTTCGTGGGCGTCGGCGGCAGCGCCGGCATCAACAAGAGCCATTATCTGGGCGCGACCTACGGAATGGAGCGCATAATGGGCAGGGCCAAGAGCCCCGTGCGGGACGTGATGGAGTATGCCCGCACGCATTTCACCAAAGACCTGCCCATAGTGTTCATCCAGACCGTGCTGGCAAAGAACGGCGAGACCGGCAGGATGGAGCTGAAGGGCCTGTTCATCGGGGATGATTTCGAATGCTTCCAGAAGGCGGCCTCCCTTTCGCTGGAGACCAATTTCATAATGGTGGAAAAGCCCATCAAGAAGTGCGTGGTCTACCTGGACCCGGAGGAGTTCAAGAGCACCTGGCTGGGCAACAAGGCGGTCTACCGCACGCGCATGGCACTTGCCGACGGAGCGGAACTCATAATCCTCGCCCCCGCCCTGAAGGAATTCGGGGAAGACAAAACCATCGACGGCCTCATCCGCAAATACGGCTACAAGGGCACTCCGCACACGCTGAAGTGCACCGAGGAGAATGCGGACCTTCAGGAGAATCTGGGCGCATCCGCCCACCTCATCCACGGCTCGTCCGAGGGACGCTTCTCCATCACCTACTGCCCCGGCCCCGGAATGACACGGGAGGAGATCGAGGGAGTGGGCTTCGGCTATTGCAGCTACGACGAGATGGCCGCCCGCTATCCGGTAGACAAGCTGAAGGACGGCTGGAACACGATGCCGGACGGCGAAGAAATCTACTACATATCCAACCCCGCCCTGGGCCTCTGGGCGCATCCCGACAGATTCAA
>CAMJJO010000017.1 GCA_946406095.1 uncultured Bacteroidales bacterium
TCAATTTCTTCAACAGACAGCACGCAATATTCTGGAGAGAATATATGCGCGACCGCGACGTTGTGGAGCCCGACGCCAAACTCGGGCGCATCACCGTGTCGCGCAAACTTCTCGATGCCATCGGTGTAACCAAAGAAGTGGTTTTCTCCGGCAATGACTTCAAGATCGAGATCTGGGCCAAGGAAGAATTCGAGCGTAAGCGCATCCCGAACGACGAATACATTGCCATTGCAGAAAGCCTTTCCGGTAAATAGGAAGGAGACCTGCAATGAGCGTGTACCATAACCCAGTCCTGCTCCACGAGAGCATTTCCTCACTGATTACCAATCCGGATGGATTCTATGCAGACGCCACTTTCGGCGGAGGCGGACACAGCCGTGCGATTCTCGGCGCCCTCTCCCCCAATGGCCGTCTGATGGCCTTCGACCGCGATGCGGATGCCGCCGCAAATGCCCCGGCAGACCAGCGTTTCACTCTGATACACAACAATTTCAGATTCATACACAACTACACCCTCCTGCATCATCCGGAGGGTCTCGACGGCATCCTCGCCGACCTCGGGGTGTCGTCGCACCAGTTCGATACGGCGGAACGTGGTTTCTCGTTCCGTTATAGCGCCCCGCTCGACATGCGAATGAACGTGCAGGGCGACAAGACTGCAGCGGACATTGTCAATTCGTATACGCAAAACGAGTTGGAAAAGATCCTTAAAGTCTATGGCGAGGTGGAGAATTCCCGCAAAATCGCAGAGCTTATAACCAAAGCCCGGGAAGAAAAGCCTATCCTCACCACGGACGACCTCGACAATGCCATTGCAGCAGCCCTGCCGTCTTTCGCCGAGCATAAATTCCTTGCGAAGGTCTATCAGGCCCTCCGCATTGAGGTCAATCAAGAGATGCGTGCGCTGGAGAAATTCCTCTCCGGCGCCGCCGCATCCCTCCGCAAAGGAGGAAGGATGGTCGTCATCACCTACCATTCCCTCGAAGACCGCATGGTAAAGAACTTCTTCCGCAGCGGCAACATCGAAGGAATCATCGAAAAAGACGTCTACGGCCGCAGCAGCGCCCCGCTGAAGCCTCTGGGAGGCAAGCCGGTGCTCCCCTCCGAAGAAGAAATAGCACAGAACACCCGCGCCCGCAGCGCCAAGCTGCGCGTCGCCGAAAAGATATAGGCATTTATGGAGCAGAAGCGTAAATGGAAAGTCTCAGATCTCTGGGAACTCATCAAGAACGGATTCTCCGCGATTCTCACGGGGAATCTGCTCCTGCGCCTGAATGCCGGCAAGTACTTCATCCACATCGCCTACACCTTCCTGCTCTTCTGGATTCTGATCTTCGAGAGCCTGATGGCGGAAAACGCCCTGAGCAAGGTGGAGCGCAACAAGGCAAAACTGCACGAGATGGAGATCATCTACTCCGACAAGACCTTCGAGGTGGCGTCGATGAGCAGGCGCAGCGAGGTTGAGAAGCGGCTGGCGGCGATGGGTTCGAAGGTGAAAGAGCCCGAGAGGCAGGCAATAGCATTGGAAAAGAGATAATGGCGGAAGAGAACAACATAAACCAGCTCCCCCAGCAGAGCACCAAGAAGAAAAGAGACAGGATAGGCCTGGTTCTCTACGTCTTCTACACCCTGCTGCTGATCGTCTCCGTCCTGGTGCTCGTAAAGCTCGTCTATTTCCAGCTCATCTGGAAGCCCGAGCCCAAAATTGCCGGCCCGCTCACTCCCGGCATAGTCAAACGCACTATAGAGCCCGTACGCGGCAATATCCTGGACTGCAACGGGCGCCTGCTGGCAATGTCCTACCCCGTCTACGACATCCATATGGACTGCACCGTGATGAAGGCGGAGTACGCAATGCTCAAGAACAGGGAAAAGGCCAAGATGAAAGAGGATGAATGGCTCGGGAAGGCCCGCCAGCTGGCCGACGGCTTGGCCGAGGTCGTGCCGTCCATCAATGCCGACCGTATGTTCTCCCAGATCAAGGAGGGGCGCGCATCCGGCCGCAAATATCTGCTGATAGCAAAGGGAGTGGACCGCACCACCATGCTCAAGATAAAGGGACTGCCCCTCTACAGGGAAGGCGCCAACAAGGGCGGGATGATAGTGGAGAACCGCAATATCCGCAAGTATCCTTACGGCAAGCTCGCCCGCCGCACCATAGGCTTCGTGCGCGACAACAAAGGCCTTCCGGAAGAAGAAATCAAGGGCAACCCCGGGCTCGAGGGACATTACGACGCCATCCTTCACGGCACAGACGGGCGCGAATACCTCCGCCTGACCGACCGCGGCCGCGTCCGCAACTACGACAGCAGCTATGTCCGTGCAATCGATGGCAACGACCTCCGCACCACCCTCGATATCGATTACCAGGATGTCGCCGACCGTGCCCTTCACGAGCAGATCGACTCGATGAATACCCTTAACGGTGCCTGCCTGGTGCTGATGGAGGTCAAGACCGGAGCCATCCGAGCGATGGTGAACCTCTCCCGCGACCCTTACCGCAGCGGGCACTTCGAAGAGATCACCAACTTCGCCATCGGCCGCCGCTACGAACCTGGTTCCGTTTTCAAGACCGTAACCCTTCTCAGCGTGCTTTCCGACGGATATGTCAAGAACCTGGACGAGACCCTGCCCACGAATCACGGCATAGTGAAAGATACCAAGATGAAGCAGGATATCCACATAGTGGACTGGGAACGCGAGAACAAAACAAGGGAAATCAGCGTGCGGGACGGCTTCAAGATATCTTCCAACTATGTTTTCGGCACTCTGGCAGTCCAGAATTACGCAAAGCAGCCGAGGCATTATGTAGAGAAAGTCTACTCTTATGGCCTTGGCGACACATTCGACTTCGACCTTGAAGGGCTGCTCACCCCTACCATCCCCAACCCGGACGACAAGAGGGTCTGGTCCAACACTACCCTTGGAAATATGGGATTCGGCTACGTCACCGAGCTCACTCCGCTGCATATCCTCACTTTCTACAACGCCATAGCAAATAAAGGCAAGATGGTAAAGCCTTACCTGGTGGAGGATATAGAGAAAGCCGGCAGCGTCACCGACCGTCGCGGCCCCAGCGTGCTGAACGCATCCATCTGCTCGAAGGCTATAGCCGACACAATGACCAGGGCCCTTCTCTCCGTCACCGACGAAGGCACCGCCAAGATCCTGCGCAAAGCCAAGTGCAAGGTGGCCGGCAAGACCGGCACATCCTTCGGCACCTTCCCGGGAGGAGGCTACTCCGACGCATCCGGACGCAAGAAGTATCAGGGCACCTTCGTGGGATACTTCCCCGCGGAAGACCCCCAGTACAGCATCATCTGCGCGGTATTCTCCGACCCGTCCTACACGAACTACCGCTATCAGGGCGGCGGCATCCCAGCTGCCACGGTAAAGACCCTGATAGACTACGTATACATCAACGATCCCCGATTCAGAACCACAGTGCCCAAGAAATGAAACTCGAGAATATCATAAAGAACACCGGCGCCAGCATACTTCACGGCAGCCCTGCAGCCGAGATCACTTCCATCACGAGTGACTCCCGCAAGGCATGCCCCGGAGCGCTGTTCATTGCAGTGAAGGGTTGCAGCGCGGACGGACATGCCTTCATAGAGGATGCCCTCGCAAAAGGTGCTTCCGCCGTGGTGGATGCCAGCCGCAAGGGCCTCGCCCTCTGCGCCGACAACTTCTACGGACATCCCTCCGGAAAGCTGCAGCTCGTGGGCATCACCGGCACCAACGGCAAGACGACCACGGTCACCTTGCTCTATCACATGTTCCGCAATCTGGGATATGAGTGCGGCCTGCTCTCCACCATAGCCAACTATGTGGGCACCCGCCGCAGCGAGACCGCGAACACCACCGCCGACCCCATCACCATCAACTCCCTCATGGCGGAGATGGTGGAGGCCGGATGCCAGTACTGCTTTATGGAGGTCAGTTCCATAGGCATCGAGCAGGACCGCACCGCAGGCCTGGAATTCAAGGTGGGCATCTTCTCCAACCTCACCCACGACCATCTCGACTACCACAAGACCTTCGCAGAATACCTCCGCTGCAAGAAGCTTTTCTTCGACGGGCTGCGGAAGGACGCCGTGGCAATCATCAACGCCGACGACAAGAACGGCCCCGTGATGGTGCAGAACTGCAATGCGAAGGTTGTCACATACTCCTGCCGCGGCGTGGCGGACCATAGCTGCAGGGTGCTTGAAGAAAGTTTCGAGGGGATGCTCCTCCGCATAGACGGCACCGAGGCATGGACCAAGCTGACCGGCAGGCACAACGCCTACAACATACTCGCAATCTACTGCACCGCACTCGCCCTGGGCACTCCCGCCGACGAGGCCCTCCTCGCAATCAGCAAGCTGGATTCCGCACCGGGCAGGCTGGAGACCCTGCGCGGCCCCCGCGACCTCGCCGTCGTCATCGACTATGCCCATACTCCCGACGCCCTCGAGAACGTGCTTGAAACGCTTCGCGCCATCTGCCCGGAAAGGGAACTCGTCTGCCTCTTCGGCTGTGGCGGCGACCGCGACCGCAGCAAACGCCCGGAAATGGCAGCCATCGCCGAGAAACTTGCAGACCGCATCTTCGTCACTTCGGACAACTGCCGCACGGAAGATCCGGATGCGATCATTGAAGAAATCAAGACGGGATTCAGCAAGGCAGGGCTCCTGAAAGCAGTCTGTATCACCGACCGCAAAGAGGCGATCAAGGCCGCCATCACCCTGGCCAAGCCTTCCTCCACCATACTGATTGCCGGAAAGGGCCACGAGACCTACCAGATAATAGGAACTACGAAGCACCACTTCGACGAAAGAGAAATTGTTAATGAAATTTTTGAACTGATCAAGTAATGCTATACCATCTCTTCACTCATCTAAAAGATATCGACTTCCCCGGAATGGGGCTGGTCAACTTCCTGACGTTCAGGGCAATGGCGGCGATCGTCATCAGCATGCTGATTGCATTCTTCGCGGGAGGGCGCATCATCCGCTGGCTCCAGCGCAAGCAGATCGGCGAGAGCATCCGGGACCTCGGCCTGGCCGGCCAGATGGAGAAGAAGGGCACCCCCACGATGGGCGGCATCATCATAGTGCTGTCGCTGCTGGTGAGCGTGCTTCTGGTATGCGACCTCAGCAACATCTATATCCAGCTGCTGATCCTCACCACTGTCTGGTGCGGAGGCATCGGCTTCACCGACGACTATATCAAAGTGTTCAAACACAATAAGGAAGGCCTCTCGGAAAAGGGCAAACTCGTCCTCCAGTTCAGTCTGGGCCTGCTGATAGCGCTCACCGTATGCATCAGCAAGGACATCCCTACCGACCAGCTCATTACCACGATTCCCTTCGTGAAAGCCCACGAGTTCGATTATTCCTGGCTTTCTCCCTTCCACGGGCAGCTCGGAGTATACTGCTCCTGGGGCATCTACATGATAATGATCATCGTGGTCATCCTGGCCTGCTCCAACGGTGTCAACCTTACCGACGGGCTGGACGGGCTTTCCGCGGGCACCTCGGCCATCGTTTCTGTGGTGATCGGCCTGCTGGCCTATCTGGGAGGCAATATCATCAATGCACAGTATCTGAACATAATGTACCTCCCCGGCACAGGTGAGATCGCCATCTTCATGGCCGCCCTGGTGGGAGCCCTGATAGGATTCCTCTGGTACAACACCTTCCCCGCGCAGGTATTCATGGGAGATACCGGCAGCCTCACGATAGGAGGAATAATCGGCGTGAGCTCGGTGCTGATCCGCAAGGAACTTCTCCTGCCCCTGCTCTGCGGCATCTTCTTCATGGAGAGCCTCAGCGTACTCATCCAGAAATACTGGTTCAAGTACACCCGCCACAAATACGGCGAAGGCAGAAGGGTTTTCCTGATGGCTCCCCTGCACCATCATTATCAGAAAAAGAACATGCCGGAACCGCGCATTGTCACGCGCTTCTGGATCATAGGTATCATACTGGCAGTCAGCACACTGGCATTACTCAAGATTAGATAGGAGACGATTTAATGAACAGAATGGTTATTCTCGGCGGCGCCGAGAGCGGAGTCGGAGCGGCAGTGCTCGCAAAGGTAAAGGGATTCGACGTATTCCTTTCGGACAACGGCAGCATCAAAGAAGAGTACATCAAGACATTGCGCGAGTGGGACATCCCCTTCGAGCAGGGCGGGCACACGGAATCCCTTGTGCTCAACGCCGACGAGGTCGTAAAGAGCCCCGGCATTCCTTCCACCGCCCCCATGGTGCGCAAGCTTACCGAAAAGGGAACCCACATCATCTCCGAAATAGAGTTCGCCGCCCGCTACGACAGCGCCAAGAAGGTGTGCATCACCGGGTCCAATGGCAAGACTACCACCACCAGCATCATCTACTATCTGCTGCAGAACGCCGGCCTCAACGTGGGCCTGGGCGGCAATATCGGCAAGAGCTACGCGATGCAGGTGGCAACCGAGAAACACGACTATTACGTGTTGGAAATCAGCAGTTTCCAGCTGGACAACTGCTACGACTTCCGCCCGGACATCGCCATCATCACCAACATCACCCCGGACCATCTGGACCGCTACGACTACAATTTCGAGAACTACATCCGCTCCAAGTTCCGTATCACACAGAACCTGAGGCCGGAAGACTGCTTCATATTCGACTCCGACGATGCCATCACCATCGACCATCTCAACAAGATCGTCCTCCAGGCAAAGATGCTCCCCTTCACCCAGGAAAAGGAAGTCAAGCAGGGCGCGTTCCTGAGGGACGACAAGATAGTCATACGCTACGAGCAGAGCGAAAGCGAGATATATCTCAAGGAACTCGCCCTGGGCGGCCGGCACAATGTCTATAATTCCATGGCGGCGGCCCTTGCGGCCAAGGCGGCAGGAATCGACAACGAAGTCATCCGCAACAGCCTCAAGACCTTCAAGGCCGTCGAGCACAGACTGGAACCGGTGCTCAGCGTGGGCGGAGTGCTCTATATCAACGACTCCAAGGCAACCAACGTGGATGCCGCATGGTACGCACTCGAGTGCCAGACAAACCCCGTCGTGTGGATAGTGGGCGGCAAGGACAAGGGCAACGACTACAGCGTGCTGGCAGATCTGGTGAAAGAGAAAGTGAAGGCGATCGTATGCCTCGGAGTGGACAACAGCAAGATACACACAGCTTTCGAAGGCATTGTGGGAAGCGACAATATCTGCGACACCCTCAGCGCCGAAGAGGCAGTCAAAGCCTCCGCGGCATTCGCAAAGCAGGGCGACGTCGTGCTGCTCAGCCCTTGCTGCGCCAGCTTCGACCTTTTCCAGAACTACGAAGACCGCGGAGAAAAATTCAAGGAAGCCGTAAGGAGACTGTAAGACAATGGCAGACAAGAAGAAGACAATCTGGAACTTTTTCGAGAACACCCAGGGGGATAAGGTGGTCTGGATCATCGTGCTGGTCCTGATCATGTTCTCCATCCTCTGCATCTTCTCATCCACCTCCAGGCTGCTCGGCCCGGGCCAGAGCCGTCTGGACCTCGTGTGGGACCATCTCAAGATTGTCATCTTTGGCCTGATATTGATTCTCGTCTGCTACGCCATCCCCAACCTCAACTTCTTCCGAAAACTATCCAGCCTGGGGTTCATAGTATCCCTGGGGCTGCTTGCAGTGCTGATTTCCGGGGTGGACCTGGGTTTCGTACGCTCCATCGAAATCAACGGAGCCAGGCGCATCATCCAGGTGGGCCCGCTGCAGCTACACGTGAACGAGGTGGTCAAGGTTGCGATGGTGCTTTACCTGGCCTGGGCAATCGACGCATTCAAACGCAAGGAGCTCAAACTCCTTAACGACACGCCGAAATACCAGAAGATTTTCTACATCTACGGTCCCTTCCTGCTGATTACGCTTCTGTTGCTGCCGGGGAGTAATTCCGCAGCTCTGTTCACCGGAGGCATAATGTTCCTCACCATCCTTCTCGGAGGAGACTCCGGCAAGGACCTGGGCATCCTACTGCTCGCGGGAATAGCGGCCCTGGCCCTATGCATAGGCATCTACAAAATCTCCGGAGGAAAGGTCTTCCAGCGCATAGGCACCGGCCTTTCCCGAGTGCTGGACAAGGAAGACTACGAGGCCATCGTGATGAAATCCCGCGTAGGAAGCGTGGAATACTATAAGGCCCTGGACGAAATCCGCCAGCCCTACAGCGCCAAGATCGCCGTGCATCAGGGCGGGCTCATAGGCAAGGGACCCGGCCAGAGCACCCAGCGCTACGTGGTGCCGGATATTTCCGAAGACTATATGTACAGTTTCATAATAGAGGAATACGGCATAATAGGAGGGATGATCATAGTCTTCCTCTACCTGTCGCTGCTAGCCCGGAGCGCCATCATAGTGCGCAACTGCGGCAAGGACCTCTATGCCAAGCTGGCCGTAGCTGGGCTGTCGCTCCTCATATGCGGGCAGGCCTTCCTTCACATCTGCGTCAACGTGGACATCGGTCCCATGACCGGCCAGACGCTGCCCCTAGTGAGCCACGGAGCTTCCGCCTTCCTGTGCTTCTGCATAGCCTTCGGAGTGATTCTGTCCATCAGCAAGATAGCCTCCAAGCGCATCGCGAAAGAAACGATGAACGCGGATCCCCTTGTGGACCTGCACCAGGATGCTACCGTGGAAACCGGCCTTGCGGACCTCGACGACTTCGAGACAGGCAACAACATAAACCAGGAACTAAGTGACGATGAATATGAAATATAAGAAGATACGCGCCATCATCAGCGGCGGCGGCACGGGAGGTCACATCTTCCCTGCCATCAGCATCGCAGACAAACTCAAAGAACTCAATCCCGAGTCCGAAATCCTCTTCGTCGGAGCCGAGGGCAAGATGGAGATGGAAAAGGTGCCTGCAGCCGGCTACAAGATAGTGGGTCTCCCCATCAAGGGTCTCCAGCGCCAGCTGAACCTCAAGAACATCGTCAACGACATCAAAGTCCCCTTCCTGATGCTAAAGAGCGAGCGGATGGCGGCGAAGCTGATCGACGAGTTCAAGCCCGACATAGCCATCGGCGTGGGCGGATTCGCAAGCGCTCCCCTGCTCCGCAAGGCAACGGCCAGGAAAGTTCCCTGCCTGATCCAGGAGCAGAACGGTTTCGCAGGCCTCACCAACAAGATGCTGGCCAAGAAAGTGCAGTGCATCTGCGTGGCCTACGACGGGATGGAACGGTTCTTCCCGGCAGAAAAGATAGTATTCAGCGGCAACCCCATACGCAAGGAATTCCACCCCTTCACCGATGCCGACAAGGCCGAAGCCCTCAGGTTCTACGGGCTCACCCCCGGCAAGAAGCACATCCTGGTGGTGGGAGGAAGCCTGGGCAGCGGCACCCTCAACAAGGCCATGAAGAAGTGGATTTCCGACGGGTGCCCCGGCGGAGAAGATGTGGAAGTGATCTGGCAGTGCGGGAAATACTACAAGAAGGGCATCGATGAGTTCATGGCCGGGCGCGACCTGCCCGCCATCCGCCATTCTGACTTCATAGCAAGGATGGACCTCGCCTATGCCGCGGCGGATGTGATCATCTCCCGCAGCGGAGCATCTTCTATTTCGGAGATTTGCGCAGTGCAGCGCGCCGCCGTCTTCGTGCCCTCCCCCAACGTGGCCGAAGACCACCAGACCCACAACGCGATGGCCCTGGTGAACAAGGGGGCTGCCTTGATAGTGAAAGATGCGGAGGCGGAAGAGAAGCTTCTTGCCACCGCCCTGGCCCTTGCGGCCGACCCCGCAAAGATTGCGGAGATAGAAAAGAACGTGGCGCCCCTGGCCCGCCTGGATGCGGCCGGCACCATTGCGGAAGAAATCTACAAACTCGTCTGATATGGCCTGGAAGAACGTATATTTCATAGGTATAGGCGGCATAGGAATGAGCGCCATAGCCCGCTACTACAAGTTCAAGGGCTACAACGTGGGCGGCTACGACCGCACTCCGTCCGAACTCACCGCAGAGCTGGAGTCCGAGGGGATCGCCGTTCACTACGAAGACGACATCACCCGCATCCCCACTAACGTGGAAGAGACCCTGGTAGTTTATACCCCAGCGATTCCCGAAAGCCTGCAGGAACTGCAGTATGTGCGTGAGCGCGGATACCGCGTCATCAAGCGCAGCCGTATGCTGGGCGAGATTTCGGAAGGGCAGAAGTGCCTCGCGGTAGCCGGCACACACGGCAAGACCACCACATCCACCCTCACCGCACACATCCTCACCGAGAGCGGAGAAGGATGCACCGCATTCCTCGGAGGCATCTCGAAGAACTACGGCACCAACCTGCTGATGAGCAAGAACGATGTTGTGGTGGCAGAGGCGGACGAGTTCGACAGGAGCTTCCTCCAGCTGCATCCGGACATCGCCGTCATCACCGCCATGGATGCCGACCATCTGGATATCTACGGAGACCTCGCACACGTGCAGGAGGCCTTCCGCCAGTTTGCATCCCAGGTCAAGGGAACGCTGATCATCAAGCACGGGCTGCCCGTTAGCAGCAGCGACACCGCCGCCCGCATTCTAACCTATCACTTCAGCGACACCGCTGCGGATTTCCATGCAGAAAACCTGAGCGTGGATGCCCTAGGGCACTTCTCCTACGACCTCCATCATCCCGGCGGAGTGATTCCCGGCATACGCGTCGGCACTCTCGGCTGGGTGAATGTAGAGAACAGCGTCGCCGCGGCGGCAATCGCACTCACCCATGGCATAGCGCCCGAAGCAATCCGCAACGCGATAGGCAGTTTCCAGGGAGCAAAGCGCAGGCTGGACGAGCACATCAACACTCCCGGCCTGACCTACATCGACGACTACGCTCATCATCCGGCGGAACTCGCCACGGCAATCTCTTCCATCAGGGAAATCTTCCCGGGGAGAAAGCTGACCGGCATCTTCCAGCCTCACCTGTATACCCGCACCAGGGACTTTGCCCCCGAATTCGCGAAGGCCCTGAGCGCGCTGGACAAACTCATCCTCCTGGACATCTATCCCGCCCGTGAGGAGCCCATTCCCGGCGTCACCTCCGAGATTATCTTCAAGGACGTTACCGCACCGGAGAAAGTGCTCATCACCAAGGAAGAGCTGATGCCATATCTCGAGAAGGAGCCGGTGGACGTGCTGGTGACATTCGGAGCCGGCAACATCGACCGTTACATTGAACCGATTAAAGAAATGCTCGCCGCACGCAAATGAAGAAAGCCCTGAAATACCTGTTGTTCGCACTCGCACTGGCACTGTTCCTATGCGTCACCGCACTGGTGCTTTCCCAGGCGCGCGAGCGCAGGCGTCTCATGACCTGCAAGAACGTCGAGATCATATTCAAGGACACGCTCAACTTCGTGTCCGAAGATGACGTGCGCGGCTATCTCAAGAGAGACTGCCCAGTGTTCATCGGGCAGCGTGTGGACAGCATCCGGCTCTACGAAATCGAGAATGCCCTGGATTCTCGCAGCGCCATCCTTTCCACCCAGGCCTGGACCTCAGACAGCACCCTGCACATCAGCATCGTGCAGAGGGAGCCGGTTGCGAGGATGGAAACGGCGGACCACGCATTCTACATCGACGACCGGGGCTATATCTTCCCGGTGCAGGGCGACTGCGGCAAAACCTTCCCCCTGATCCAGGGCAAACTGCCTCTCCACGAGCCCGTGGGCTACAAGGGCCTTCCCTCCACGGAAGAAGGCAGGCAGTGGGTGGAGAAAATGCTGGACCTTATCTCTTATATGAAAAAGAGTAAGTGGGCCGTGCGGATAGCGAAAATGACAGTGCAGGAAGACGGCGACATAGTGATGATTCCGGTAGAGGGACGGGAGCATTTCATATTCGGGCGGCCGGAGAATGCCCCGGAGAAATTCGCACGGATGCAAGAATACCTCAAACGCATCAAACCGTCGGTGGAAGATGATTACTACGCCACGGTAAACATCAAATACAAAGGACAGATAATCTGCAGAAATAAATTTATATAATATGGAAGACCGTTACATAGCAACAGTTGATCTGGGGACGTCGAAGATAGCCTTGTCCGTGGCGAGGATCAGCGGCGAAAACGCCGAAATCCTCTTCTACAGGGAAAAGCCCTCCGACGGAGTGCGCTACGGCTGCATCTACAATCCCGCCAAAGCCTCGGTTCCCCTTAAGGAAATCATCCGCGAGGCAGAAGAAGAATTGAGCATCAAGATCACCCAGGTGGTGATAGGCGTTCCCAGGTATGGGGTTACCCAGGAAACCGCCAGCGCCAATCTGGACCGCAGCGATGCCGAGTCCTGCATCACCCAGGAAGAGATCGACTCCATAAAGGAGATGGCTCTGGACTCCTATCCGCTCAGCAATCCGGCAGAGCAGGAGATCTACGGCGCTTCCGCACAGTCTTTCAGCACCGACGACTCGATGAACTACACCGAAAGCGATGTCGTTGGTATGCCGAGTGCCGTGATACGCGGCAATTTCAAGATATTCATCGGAGTGAAGAAAGCATCCCGCAACATCGACATCATGCTCAACAAGGCGGATGTGGCTTTGGCGCGCAAGTACTTCCTTCCTCCGCTTACCGCAGACGCGGTGCTCCATAGTGAAGAGAAGGAGAACGGTGTTGCTTTGATCGAAATGGGGGCGGGCGTCACTTCGGTATCCATTTACCAGGGCGGCATACTCCGCTTCTATAATGCCATTCCTTTCGGAGGACGCAGCATCAGCAACGACATCAAGATGGAATGCGGATTCACCGAGTCTCTGGCAGAGAACATCAAGCTCGGTTTCGGAGCATGCATGCCGGACAAACTTCTGACTATGGGCGACAAGATCCTGCAGATCAAAGACGAGGAGAACGGCACCGACCAGTTGCTGCCCGTGAAATACCTTTCGGAAATCATCACCGCCCGCGTGAAAGAAATTGTGGATGCCGTATTGTTCCAGATACAGGCCAGCGGCTATGCCGACCTTCTTCGCAACGGAGTCGTTCTCACCGGCGGATGCGCCAACCTTGCCGGCTGCGCCAACTTCATAAAGCAGATGTCCGGCTACAACGTGCGCATAGGCTTCCCCAAAACCAAGAAGCTGTCCTTCAGCGGATGCCCCGGCATAGCTGATACCAGCGCAGTGGCCACAGTCGGAATGCTGCTCTTCGCACGCGAGGACTTCCACTTGAACTGCACTGAAGAGGTGCCGCTCAAACAAGCTCCGGTCGCAGAGGAACCCGACACAACCGGCAGCGTGCTCGATTCGAGTGCCTGGGAGACCCAGGATCCGGCTCCAAAGAAAGAACCCAGGAAAGAACCAAAGCCCAAGCGGGAGGGATTCCTCTTCAAATGGACAAAAGTGCCTCTGAAACCTATAGAAGATTTCGTAGGTGGGCTGTACGATAAAATGGAAGACAATTAAAGAATCAGACAATGGGAGAAGACAATATCATAATCACGCCCGCCGACTGGGTAGTTTCCGATTCCACCATCAAGGTGCTTGGTGTAGGCGGTGGCGGCTGCAATGCCGTATCTTATATGTATGAACAAGGCATCGAAGGCTGCAGTTTCATAGTCTGCAACACCGATTCCATGCATCTTATGGCCAGTCCGGTGCCAGCCAAGATCCAACTTGGAGCCGGCCTTGGAGCAGGCACCAATCCTACCAAGGGGCGCAATGCCGCTCTGGACAGCCAGGACGAAATCGCAGAAAAGGTTTTCGACAAATCCACACAGATGCTTTTCATCACCGCCGGTATGGGCGGTGGCACAGGCACCGGAGCCACTCCCGTCATCGCCAAGATGGCCAAGGACCGTGGCATACTCACCGTTGCAGTTGTCACCATCCCCTTCCTCAACGAAGGCAAGAAGGCCCTCTCGCGCGCACTGGACGGCATCCACGAACTCGAAAAGAATGTAGACAGCCTCATCATCATCAATAACGAACGCCTCTACGAGTACTATGGCGACCAGCTAGTGCACGACGCCTTCCCCAAGGCCGACGAGGTGCTTGCGACCGCAGTGCGCGGCATAGTCGAGATCATCAAGAAGAAGGGCTATATCAACGTGGACTTCGAGGATGTGAAGACCATGATGAAAGACAGCGGCATGGCCCTGATGGGCTATGGCTGCGGCTCCGGCGAAGGTCGCATCGAGAAGGCCGTCAAACAGGCTTTCGAGTCTCCCCTGCTCAATGATTTCGACCTCAAGAGCGCCAAGAACGTGCTGGTGAACACGACCGTAGGAAAGAACGACCAGGGCCTGAAGATGGAAGAGATGAAGAAACTGAACGACCTGATCGACGAGTACACCGGCGGTGGCAACAACTTCAAGCGCGGCCTCATTTACGATGAGTCCCCGGAAGCAGGCGACACTATCCACATCACTTCAATCGTGGTCGGCCTCCGCTTTGCGGATGTGATCGGCCCCGGCATCAGCGACGCCGACAACTACATCACCATCCCCAAGACCTATGTCTACGATAAGGAAGAGTTGGCCAAGGGCGATGGAATCTCCCTGCCGGACGACAGCAGCTCGCACATCGGATATGTCAAGACGGTGAACGAGCGCGCCTTCCGCTACGATCTGGACAATCCTCCCGTCCTGGTGACAAAGGAAGGGCAGGAAATCAGCTCCCTCGAAAACGAACCGGCCATCCGCCGCAAACCCAAAAAGAACGAACAATGAGAAAGACACGCGTAAGATTCGCTCCCTCCCCCACCGGTCCCCTCCATATGGGAGGCGTGCGCACGGCACTATATAACTATCTGTATGCCAAGCAGAACGGAGGAGATTTCATTCTCCGCATAGAGGATACTGACTCCAACCGCTTCGTTCCCGGGGCGGAGGCCTACATAATAGAGGCACTCCGCTGGTGCGGCATCATTCCGGACGAAGGAGTGGATGCAGACGGCAAGGTGGTGGAAACCCCCTCCGAAAGGCATCCTCACGCACCTTACCGCCAGAGCCAGCGCCGCGGCATCTACCGCAAATATGCCGAACAGCTGGTGGAGAACGGATTCGCATACTATGCCTTCGATTCCGGCGAGGAACTGGCCGCCAAGCGTGCCGAGGCAGAGGCCGCCGGGCAGACTTTCATATACAATTATGAGAGCAGGAAGCATTTGAAGAACTCCCTCACTCTCCCCGCCGACGAGGTTAAGCGCCTGCTCGCCGAAACCACCGACTGGACCGTGCGCTTCAAGATGCCGGAAGATGAAATCGTGGAGATGGACGACCTGATCCGCGGGCATATCGAGGTCAACACCCGCACGCTGGACGACAAGGTGCTGTGGAAGCGTGCCGACGAACTGCCCACATACCATCTTGCCAATATCGTGGACGACCATCTGATGGAGATAACCGAAGTCATCCGCGGCGAAGAGTGGCTGCCTTCGCTGCCGCTGCATTACTTGCTATATCGCGCCTTCGGATGGACTGATTCCCAGCCTCGCTTTGCGCATCTTTCATTGCTGCTGAAGCCTGTCGGAAACGGCAAACTGAGCAAGCGCGACGGCGACAAACTCGGCTTCCCCGTATTCCCCCTGCGCTGGGTGAACGAAGCCGGAGAAGTCACCCGAGGCTACCGCGAGGACGGCTACTTCCCCGAGGCTTTCGTGAATATGCTGGCCCTTCTGGGATGGAATCCCGGCACCGAGCAGGAGATATTCTCTCTGGACGAACTTGTGAAGGCATTCAGTATGGACAAGGTGCAGAAGGCTGGCGCAAAGTTCAATCCGGACAAAGCCAAGTGGTTCAACAAGGAGTATTTAAGGATGAAGAGCGACGAGGAGCTGGCAAGGTTGTTCGTGCCCGTGCTGGCTGCGAATGGCGTGACCGACAACTTCGACCATCTGGTGAAGGTTGTGCACTTGATCAAGGAGCGCGCCACCTTCGTGGCAGACTTCTGGGACATCGCCTGGTATCTGTTCAAGGCCCCGGCTGAATACGCCGAGAAGGATGCTGCCAAGTTCTGGAAGCCCGAGAATGTGGAACTCGCCCTGAAGGTGGCGGAGTTCATTCTGGCCTATGACGGCGCCTGGGACAAAGAGCATCTGGAAAGCGCTCTGGAAGAATACATCCGTTCCAACGAATGGCCCATGGGCAAGGTGATGAACTGCATACGCCTCGCCCTCACCGGTTCAGGCAGCGGCCTGGGTATCGCCGATGTGGTCGTGCTGATTGGTAAGGAAGAATTCAAAACCAGGATCGAAGCCGCCTGCAGCAAGCTGTAGGGCTGGAACTCAATCCTCCCGTCAAACAGGAATCTTGTCTATTCGACGCTGGTGACGGCCTCCTGCAAAGGGGGTCTGAAGCCATGTGCGGACGATGCTCACTGCCATCCGGTAGGAGATGAACCGCGCGGGCAGCACCAGAACGTTGGCATTGTTATGCTCCTTCACGAGCGCACCCACTGCCGTGTTCCAGGCCAGCCCGGCGCGTATTCCCTTGTGATGATTGAGTGTGATGGCCATTCCGTTTCCGGTGCCGCAGATGGCGATGCCAAGATTGCACTCGCCGTTTTCCACGGCAGAAGCGAGGGGGTGTGCGAAGTCGGGATAGTCGCAGCTCTCGGTGCTGTCGGTGCCGAAGTTCACGACCTCATATCCTTTGCCCAGAAGATAAGATATCAGCTTTGCCTTGTATTCCACGCCAGCGTGGTCTGAACAGATTCCGATTTTCATATTGTCGTTTGGTTTGAGTTCTGCAAAGGTAGTGTTTTTTTGCTGTCATTCACCTAGAGAAGCAGGCGGTAGCCTATCGTTAAATTGAATGAGGCAGGACGCGTGGTGTAGTAGCTCTGCAGGTCTACTGGCACCACTTGCTGAGGAAAGTGGTATGAGAAGCCGGGCTGGATGTAGATGGCATTATTCTCCATGAACTCCAGCTGCAGGCCGGCATCGAGATTGAACGACCAGCGGTGGTCCTTCTGCAAAGTGTTGTCCGTCGCGGAGCTGATCAGTTTTCCGTTGAGCCTGGTGCTGAAACTCTCCGTCGTTTCATTTGTGAATTCATACATCGGCCCTGCGGCAAGATAGATACCCACTCCTCGCCATTGAAGGGCGTTGAAGTGGAGGTATAGCGGGATTCCGAGATAGTGGAGTTCCCTTTCGACGATCTGGGTACTGTTGCCTCTGGTTGTTTCGAAGGTAGAATTGAGAGTTGTGAAGGTCAGCCCGCTTTCCACTCCCCAGTGCGGCAGGAAGTTCACCTTCACGCCGACACCCAGGCGTGCGGATTGGCGGTGATTGTTCTGGGTGGTGGCGGGTTTATTTCTGCCTATGATGGAAGGGTCGAAGGTGGTGGGGCCTCCGGAGAGGGATTTTGTCTGGATAGCCGGCGCCGAGCCCATCATCGATGCGATGTGTGTGGCGGCCTGCCCGCTTTGGCTGACGTTTTGTGCCATCAGTCCGCTGCCGAAGACGCCCGCCTGCACACGGATCCTGTGCCGCTGCTTCGGTTTGAACGGCTTTAGCGTTTCACTGGTTTCCATCCACGAATTCGGGCTTTCCGGTGTCTGCTCGGCCAGTTTTGGCTCTCCAGACACGGACAGGGGGGCTTCCGGTGTCTGCTCGGCCGGTTTTGGCTCTTCAGACACGGATTGGGGGGCTTCCGGTGTCTGCTCGGCCGGTTTTGGCTCTTCAGACACGGAGAGGGCTTCTCTGGTGTCTGCGGCGGGAATTTGGGACGGGATTGTGGCGGGAATAAGTGGCTGGACGGGAGCAGGAGCTGCAGTTGGAGTTGCAGCCGGGACCGGGGCCAAGACCGGGGCGGATGATTCCGCCACCATCTCCCCGGAAGAAACCTGAATCACCGACGGATCGGCGGCAGGGCGGAAGAGGATGACAGCGGCGACGACGGCAGCGGCGGCGAGCAGGGCGCCCCCCGCATACCACCATCCGGCTTTGCGACGCCGCCCCGCAGCAGCCCCGGAACCGGCCTCAACCGCTTCCCAGAGCCCCTCCGGCGCAGCTTCCGTATAGCCCTCGAAGAGCTCCGGAAGATCCTCTGTCCAATCCCTCTTGCTACTCATTCTTTTTTACGTACTCTTTTATCTTCTTTGCCAGCATCGCCCTCGCCCTGAAAAACTGCGACGCCGACGAATCTTCTTTTATGCCCAGCAATTCCGCAATCTCCCGGTGGCTTTTCTTCTCGAAAACGAAAAGGTTGAAAACCGTGCGGTATCCATCCGGCAGGCTCTTTATCATTTCCGCGACCACCGACACCGGCACATCCGGCAGGCTGTCCATCTGCTCATCCTCCACATCCGGCAGATCGTCCACATACTTCATTTTCTCGTTCGCGCGGAGGAACTTCAGCGAATCATTCACGACTATCCTGTGCATCCACGCCTTCACGCTCCCCTCTCCCCGGTACTCGAAACTCCCGATGCGGTCGAACGCCTTCACGAAAACCTCCTGGAGAATGTCCTTGACTGCCGCCCGGTCGGGCACATAGCGGGAGCAGACCGCAGTCAGAAACCCCACGTAACGTTCATAGAAAGCACGCATCCCGGAGGCATCGCCGCTGCGGACCAGGTTCAACAGCTCCGCCTCGCTAAGGTCTCCTTGTCTTGAAGCGGAACTCCTTTTCAGCAGCCTTGCCTCCACTATCCGTCCACTTTAAAGTCAGCGTTTTATATGAATCCCCCGTATCCGGGAGGGAGTTTATGTCAAAATAAACAATAGAATCGCCTTTGCCACCTTCTCTGCCGTCGCCATTGGCATTCTGCACCAGCAGCACCTCATACGGGTCGGAAGGATTCTGCCCGGACACCAGTGTGAAGTCGTGCTGCACGGATCCGTCCCCCCACCAGGTGCTATAATGCAAGGTGAGGAAGCCGTCCTCGCAGGATGTCATCCAGTCTGAGAGGATGTCCAGGCCATCGTTGCTTCCGGCAGGCTTGCTGGTGGTGAAAGTGCCTTTGTCCAATTGGTCGAACCAGTCGACCGATGTCCGATAGCCATAATTCGGCACAATCTCTTTGAAAACAGTGATTCCGCACACAATGCGTTCCAGCCCCGTGTAGGTGCCATAGTAGTTTGTAGGGAACAGCCGAGTGGTATCATCCACCTGGAAATAAATGGTGTCGGTGGGAGACTTGTGCACCGTCACGATTGCGGTAAAATCCTGACTTTCAAAACCTAACTCACCCTGTGGGCCCATCATTTCTTTTGCGCACCCTGCCAGGAGCAGAGTGCACAAAATACCAGATATCACTCTTGAGATGCTGATTCTCATAATGCCATTTTTCCTACCATTCATTGCTTGTTCTAAATGGTAAATCCGAATAATCAGGAATCTTGCACGGAGTTTACTGAATTTCTTTACCGAAAGGGAAGATTGAGCCGATGGCGATCTTAAAATGCTGGAATCCCCACGGGATACCCACTATGGTTATGCAGAAAATCAGGCCGAAAAACACGTGCACAAGCGCCGTCTCCCACCACCCGAGGAGCACCCAGAGAAGGTTCATCACTATAGACAGGCAACCAGGTTCATTGGGCTTGTTCACCATTTCGTGGCCGAAGGGCCAAAGCGCATAGGCCCCGATCTTGAAAAGTTGAACCCCAAACGGGATACCGACTATGGTAATGCACAGCAGCAGCCCGCCCAACCAGTAAAGGATTGCCGTCAACAAGCCGCCAAGGATAAGCCAGATGATATTTCCGATGCTGTTCATGGATGATGGTTTTTGCAAAGATAATGTTTTATATTTTATCAAATACATTAACTTTGTAGAACCATAATACAAATCGATATGCCTACAGGAAACGTACGTCCGGCCGAAATGGAGCGCATCACCACTCCCGCCCTGGCCAAAAAATTCATTGATGAACAGATTCAGGAACTTCGCGCCCAGATCGGGGACAAAAAAGTGCTGCTGGCACTCTCCGGAGGCGTGGATTCATCGGTTGTCGCGGCCCTGCTGATCAAGGCTGTCGGCAAGCAGCTGGTGTCGGTGCACGTCAACCACGGCCTGCTGCGTAAGGGAGAGCCCGAGCAGGTTGTAAAGGTGTTCCGCGATGAGTTGGATGCAAATCTTATCTACGTGGATGCGGTGGACCGTTTCCTCGACAAACTGGCCGGCGTTGCGGATCCCGAGCAGAAGCGCAAGATCATCGGTGCCGAGTTCATCCGTGTGTTCGAAGAGGAAGCCCGCAAGCTGGAAGGCATCAGTTTCCTGGCACAGGGGACCATCTATCCGGATATTATCGAGTCCGGCCCTGTCAAGAGCCACCACAATGTAGGAGGCTTGCCCGAAGATCTGAAGTTCGAACTGGTGGAGCCTATCAAACTTCTCTTCAAGGATGAAGTGCGCGTAGTTGGCAAGGAACTCGGCCTGCCGGACAATATGGTCTTCCGCCAGCCTTTCCCCGGCCCCGGCCTGGGAGTGCGTTGCACCGGAGCCATCACCCGCGACCGCCTCGAAGCCCTTCGCGAGAGCGATGCCATTCTCCGCGAGGAGTTTGCAAAGAACGGCTTGGAAGGCAAGGTCTGGCAATATTTCACCATCGTCCCCGACTACAAGTCAACCGG
>CAMJJO010000018.1 GCA_946406095.1 uncultured Bacteroidales bacterium
GTTCCATCAGCCGCTGGACCAACGAGAGCACCGGAGCAGTCGAACTGCTTGCGGATATCGATCTGGGCGGAGAGGAATGGACTCCCGTCGGAAACGCCAGTGTCAATACCTCCAATGCTATTACAGGAAGTGCCTTTACCGGTGTATTTGACGGAAAGGGCCATACCGTAGATAACTTCAAGGTAACCGTTCCTGCCTCCGGCACCAACGCTGTCGCCGGTCTGTTCGGTGCAATCAGCGGAGCAAGCGTAAAGAACCTCGTGATCGGCGAGAAAGCAGTGATCAAGAGTTCTTCCAACACCGGCTTCGTCACTATGGGTGCCGCGGTTGGTTTCGCCTCTGAATCCACCCTCGAGAACATCGACAGCTATGCCAAGATGATCGCAGATGCCGGAAAGGATAATGTCCGTCTGGTCGTCGGCGGTGCAATCGGCACCATTTTCTCTTCCGAGACCAAGGCTTCTACCGCCAAGGATATCAAGGGACATGCATCCTTCGATGTTGTCAATACCGTCAACACCAAGAACGGCGCGACCGGCTTCATCGTCGGCGGCGTTATCGGATTGACCGATGGCAAGAATGTGGATGTCGCTCCCGTGAAGGTCGAGAATGCTGTCAACTATTCCGACTTCTCCGTGCAGGCAACCCGTACTGCAGGTGTAATCGGAACTATGAACACCTTCTCCATTGCGGAGGGCTGTGTAAACTATGGAAACATCTCCTGCACCGATGTGAAGGCTTCCAACAGCCGCGTTGCGGGTATCGTTTCCGCAATGGGTAACAGCACTGCATTGAAGGGCTGCGTCAACTATGGCGATGTGGTATTCGCCGTCTCCGGAGACAAAACTCACGGATATGCAGGTGGTGTCGCGGGACAGACCAACGACACCAATTCCTACACCTACTTCGATGGCTGCGCCAACTATGGTGCCGTCCTTTCCGACAGGTGGTTTGCCGATGGTGACGATAAGTACATGGGTATCATCTGCGCCAACTTCAACGCGAAGGTGGTTACGGTCAAGAACTGTATCCTCGGCGGCAAGATCGGCCCTTACACTCCTACCAACGAGGCTCCGGTTGTTACGATTACTTCGGAGAACTTCTCTCAGTACTACTCCCTGACGGCTGCAAGCCGCTTCACCAAGGTGGTCTTCGAGAACAATACCTACGGCACCTACTCCGCACCCGGCATCAAGACTGCCGAGGATCTCAAGGCTTTCGCAGCCGCAGTCAACGCCGGCAGCGACATTAGTGCCTGGACCGATAGCGAAGGTGCTGTGGTTCTGGCGGCTGACATCGACTGCTCCTCCATCACGGAATGGACCCCGATAGGCAACTGCACGTTGACCTCCACCTGGGCCCACAATAAGGTCGAAACCAGCGGCAAGCTCTTCACGGGCACCTTCGACGGAAAGAATCACACCATCAAAAACCTGCACCTGAGTTTCGCCCCAACTGAGGGCAACGGCGCTTTCGGCTTCTTCGGCGGCATAGGTGAAGGCGGCGTGGTGAAGAACATTGTCTTCGACAGCAGCTGCTCCCTGCACATCGAGACCGGGAAAGCCGGCGTCTTCGGCATGCTGGCAGGGCTTGTGCTGGACGGCAATGTGGACAATGTCAAGAACTACGCACCCGTTACGGGAGGCGGCACGTCGTCGCTGGGTAACAACAACGCTGCCGGCCGTGTAACCGTTGGTGGTTTGATCGGATGGGTCCATGCAGCTACGAAAGATGTTACCGTCAGCAACCTGTACAACGCCGGTGCGATTGGCACGTCTGCTGCCGAGTTTACCCGCGGTGGCAATGGCGGAAATGGTGCCAACGGCTTTATGGTTGGAGGTGTTGTCGGATTCTCTTCCAATACCGCTAATGAGCAGACGCAGACGCTCTCCAACCTGAAGAATGATGCCGACATCTATACCAATGCCGGTCGTGCTTCCGGAATTGTCTCTGCTGCCAACCGCTATACGATTGTCAAGGGTGCCGAAAACAACGGTGACATCCATCATTCCGCCAGCGGATCCTTCCGCCTCGGCGCCATCACCTGCATCACTGCTGTCGGATGTGTGCTGGAGGACTGTGTGAACAAGGGTGACCTGATTGCCCCCGGAGTTGCTTCCGCCGCTGGAATCTGCTGCCTTGTCAATGACGACACCGTCAAGATTACCCGCTGCAGCAGCCTTGGAGCCACCATAGTGTGTACGGGCTTTGACACTGAAAACAACAAGGTTACCTATGCTGGCGCTTTCTATGGCCAGTGCAATAAAACCGCCACTTTCAGTGAATGCACCGTAAGCGGCAAGGTGGGTAAAACCGCCGATGCTCTGGTGACCCTGACCGCGGAGAACTATTTCCCCTTCGTAGGACAGGTCAACGAGAAAAACACCACCATCTCCAAGGATAACATCAAGTTTGCGGAATGAAAAAGCTTCTGACCGTTATCCTTACCCTTATGCTTCTTTCCCTTTCCTGCCTTGCCGGCGGGAAGGGGAAGGAACTTAAGCTTCTCTACTGGAACATCCAGAACGGAATGTGGTCCGATCAGGGCAATGGATATGATGATTTTGTCAAGTTTGTAAAGGAACTGGACCCGGACATCTGCGTATGGTGCGAGGCTGAGTCCCGTTATGTAACGGACAAGGCTGTCAAGATGCAGATCCCGGAAGACCAGTATCTCCCATGGAACTGGGATATCCTGGCCGCCCGCTATGGGCACAAGTATACTCTCATTTGCGGCAAGCGGGATACCTTCCCTCAGGTCATCACTTCGAAGTATCCCCTTAAGATAGTCCGCCGCATCACCGGCAACGGGGAAGACATCATCGTTGTCCACGGAGCCGGATGGGCGAAGGTGGACCTTGGCAAAGCGGGCGAACTGAACCTTGTGACCCTGCATACCTGGCCCCAGCGCTATGCTTATCTGGCCGAAGACCAGAAGGCGGATGCTGCCGCCCAGGGCGGAGATGTGTTCCGTTCACGCGAGATCCAGTACATCTGCGAGCAGACCATCGCTACCGTGCCGGATGCGGAAAAACAAAACTGGATGATGATGGGGGATTTCAATGCCATCTCGTCGGTTGACAATTACCATTATGGGATGGACCTTTCCGACAAGGCTTTCCTGGTGCACGATTATGTGCGGAACAATACTCCGTATATCGACGTGATAGAACGCTTCTATCCAGGAGAGTTCTGCAAGAGCACCCTCTCCGGAAGGCGTATCGACATGGTGTATGTCACTCCGGCCCTTTTCGATAAAATCACTTCCGCCCGCCATTTATATGACGGATTTGCCGAATCCAGGCGGGACCTCCGCGGCAAAGAAGTCGGGAACTTCTGCCACCCTTCGGACCATTATCCCATTTTGGTTACTTTTAAACTTAAATAATCATGAGAATGCTGCTTCTTCTTCTCTCTACCTTTTTTGCCCTGACTATATCCGGATGCAATCATAAAGAGCCTGCTCCGGTTGAAGAACCGGATGTCCCCGGCATCCATAACGTACAGGATTTCCTTGCTTTTGCCTCTGCGGTAAACACCGGTGCGTCCACGAAGGAATGGGAGAATGAAGAGGGCTGGGTGAACCTGCTTGCCGACCTGGACTTTGCAGGTGTGACGGATTTCAAGCCTGTAGGGTATGCTACCGCTCCGTGGGAGAACTATTTTCCTGCCGTTGTGAGCGGAAATCCTTTTACCGGCAAGTTTGACGGCAATACTCACCATATAAAGAACCTTAAACTTGTCTGCAACGAAATCGAGGCAGGAAAGCATTTCGGGATATTCGGCTATGTCGGCCCCGGCGGCATTGTGCAGAACTTTATTATTGATGACAGTTGCTCGTTGACGATCGCCTCCGATGTGTCTGTTTCACTGAGTGCAGGTATGATAGCCGGCGTAGTTTATGATGCCACCGTCAGAGACATCACCAGCTATGCCCCTATGCATTACCAGGGCAAGGCGGCTGGCTATTTCCATATGGCGCTTATCGGCGGGCTGTATGCAAAGGAAAAAGGCTGCATAATAGACAGCGTGCACAACTGGGGAAAGATCGATGCAGAAAATTCAGCCAACCTGAATGCAGGCGCAACCGGAATCCACGTGGCCGGTATCGTGGGCTTTGCCAATTCACCGACTGGAAATGCCAAGCGCATTGTAATCTCCGACTGCAGCAATCACGGGAACATGACTTCCCAGGCCGGGCGTACAGCCGGTATCGTTGGTGCGGCCAATGCCTGCACGGATATCATCAACTGCGAGAACCGGGGCAACCAGCTCAACACAATGCCCAAAACCGATGGCGGCCGTCTGGGAAATATCTGCTGCTTCACCAACAACGGCTCCTCCATCTCGGGGTGCAAGAACTATGGCAATCTGGTTTCTACCACTTCCGGACGGGTCGGAGGAATCGTCTCCCTGCCTAACGCCGGTGCCTATTCCAATAACGAGAACTACGGGGAGATAATCTCGGACAGCGCTTATCGCGGATTATTCTTCGGATATGTGACTCAGGCGGCTGCCTGGGAGGGAGGTACTGCATCGGGAAAGGTTGGCACATACAACAAGGGGAAATACAATTATGATTTGTACCCCGAGACCGATGTGGTCAGGTACCTCGGCAAGGACGGTTCGTCTGGCAAGGCTACCTATAAAGATGTCACCTACGACATCGCCACAGGCGACACGCCCGTCAATCCCGATCCCGACCTGAATGTCAGCGCTTCCTTCCGCATCTTCTTCATCGGCAACAGCTTTACAAAAGATGCCGTGGAACATCTGCCCGGCATACTTGCCGCGGCGGGAATAAAGGATGTGCAGATGGTTCACATGTATTACGGCGGCCGCACCATCCCGGAATACAACGACGGATGGAGCACGTCAACGGATTACCATTGCTACGTGTGCAATCCCGGAAAGACTAGTTGGACGGATGTGAGCGGGAAGAGCCTCGCCACCGTTGCCGCCACAGGAAAATGGGATATAGTCACCATCCAGGAACATACCGGAAGGCAGCTGGCATGGGGATGGACTTCTACCGAAAAGAACGCCGTCCAGGGTCTTGTGGATAAGGTAAAGGCCGCCCAGAAGAAAAATGGCGGCACCCCGAAACTCTACTACATCCTGTCGCAGTCCTATTTCAACTTGAGCAAGGCACAGAATGTCTCCAAGCCTTTCTCCAACACTGACGAGATGTGGACCATAATCGCCGCGCAGGGTAAGAAAGCGGTGGAAGAGTGTGGCTTCGACGGAGTTATTTCGACTGGCGCGATGCTTCAGAATCTCCGCACATCCTCTCTTAACAACAGCAACGGCCTGACCCGTGACGGGTATCATATGGATTACGGTATCTCCCGTTATGGTGCGTCATGCACGGTGTTTGAAACGGTGATCGGCCCCTTTAACGGCAATATCAAGCTCGACAACAATACTTATCGGTACAGCAAGTCGTCCACTACCGACGGTTCCTGGTCGACACCGGTGACCGATGCCTCGGCGCCCATAGCCCTCCAGGCCGCCCGTTATGCCATCGCCAAGCCTTATGAGGTAACCAGTATGAAATGAGACAGTTGAATATGCGAAAATTGTTATCCATCCTCCTTGCAGGGCTTGCGTTTGCCGCTGTTTCTGTATCGGCCCAGCCTATAAAAGAGGCGGTATATGCCGATTTCAACCGGGCCGGCGGGGTTTACTACATGTACCCCTTCAAAGATCACAAGGTCAGTGCTCCGCCGAAGGGATATACGCCCGTCTATCTCAGTCATTATGGCCGCCACGGGGCCCGTTACCTGCTGAACGAGACCCAGTATGAGCGCAGCGTGGGTGTGCTGGATGCCGCCCACAAAGCCGGAGTCCTGACAGAGGAAGGGGAACGCGTATGGGAGATAGCTTCGGAGTATTACAAGAATGTCTGCCATAACCGTTTCGGTGACCTGTCTCCCCTTGGCTGGGAGCAGCATATACGCGTCGCAAGAGAGGTATATATGGATAACCGGGCATTCTTCCGCAAGCGCCCAGAGGTGCGGGCTGGCGCTTCCCAGACTCCCCGCAGCATAGTGTCGATGGCCGCTTTCTGCCAGGGGCTGCTAAAGGTAGATCCGAAATTGGATATTACCCAGTCGGCCGATGTCTATGATATGGACGAGATGTGCCCGCATCACGACACCAACCCCTGGCGTGAGGTGGAGAAAGAGGAAGGATATTTCAAGCGTAAGGATCCCTGGGGGACGGATTTGAAGGCCTTCATAGAGAAGCGTCTCGACTATCGTGCAATTGTCGCCCGTCTGTTCAAATCCCCGGAATTCTTGAAGGATTTCAGGGGAGACAGGGCTTTCGTGCTCGATTTCTTCAACCTTGTTTTCAACATGCAGTGCACCCCGACAGAGAGCAGTTTGATGGACGTTTTCACCCCCGACGAAAAATATGCTCTTTGGGAAATCGACAATTATATCTATTGGGTTGCAAACGCACCAGGATCTTCTCTGCGGGATTTGCCTACGCTGGCCCATATTGTGGAGGATGCAGACAGCGCCCTTGCCGCCGGAAAGCCTGGCGTGCGGCTGCGCTTCGGACACGATACCGTTTTTCTCTTTTTGATTTCGGCTTTTGGAGCGGACGGCTTCGACATTATCCCCGACAATGCCGACGGCATCTCAGCCAACTGGTACAATTTCCGCTCGCCAATGGCCGCCACGATGTATCTGTTGTTCTGTACCAACCGCAACGGAGATGTGATATTCAAACTGGTGATTAATGGCGACGAGGCAACACTCCCTCTGGAGCCAGTCGATGGTCCCTGGTACAGATGGGAAGACATGAAGGCCATGCTCTCCGCCCGTTTTTCTTATTCATAGTATATTTTTCGTGCACGGGCACGAAAAACCAAAAAGATTGCTATCTTTGCACTTGTAACACTGGCACTGATAGCAAATGAAACATAGCATAATCGTCGTTCTATCTGTCTGTACGCTGTTTTTTGGCTGCACTCGCCAGCCGCTGTCACAGCGGATGGTGGAGTCAGAGATGCGGCGTTGCCCGACTGCGGCGGATCTTGACGGCATGGCCGGCAAACTCAAATGGAATTATACGCCCGGTCTCGAAATGTTGTCGTTCTTGGACGCCGCGTATCCCAGCGCGGTGGCTTGCGGAAAAACAATGCAGGTACCGGGCTCCCCTTGTGGGACACGGACCTGCCCTTTGTTTTTCGCGGAGGGCGTATTGGGATACGTCGATACCTGGTACGATGCGATAATCCGCGAGGATGGCTCGGTAGGTGCGAACTACAAGCGCAGCAACTATAATGTCGACCACATCTGCCCCGGCCGCACCCTCTTCAAACTCTACGACCTCACCGGAAAACAAAAATATCGCGCTGCAATCGACAGCATCTACCAGCAGGTGAAAACCCAGCCCCGCACCGAGGCGGGAGCCTTCTGGCACAAGAAGATATATCCCTATCAGGTATGGCTGGACGGCTTCTACATGGCTCAGCCTTTCTATGCACAGTACAGCGCCCGCTATATGGATTCCGAAGCGGCGGAAGCTAATTTCAGCGATATCGCAAGGCAGTTCGCAGTGGCCTATGACAAATGCATGGATCCGGCCACGGGTCTTCTGCGCCACGCCTGGGACGAAACCCGCAGCATGTTCTGGGCGGATCCGGCTACAGGCCAGTCCGCTCATGCCTGGGGAAGGGCTATGGGCTGGTATCTGATGGCCCTTGTGGACGTGCTGGACTGGATGCCGGATAACCATCCGGACCGCGAAGGCTTGATAGGCATCCTCCGCACTCTTCTTGACCGTCTCCAGGAATACGACGATCCGGCCACCGGAATGTGGTATCAGGTGCTGGACAGCCCCGGGCGTGAGGGCAACTATATCGAGTCCACCTGCTCCGCAATGTTCACCTACGTCTATCTCAAGGCGGCTGCGAAAGGATATGCTCCGGAATATGGCAAATATGCCCGCAGACTCTACCGGAAGCTGGTCAAGACCTTCATCCGCGAAGAGGCCGACGGCACCATCACCCTCACCGAATGCTGCGCAGTGGCAGGCCTTGGCGGCAAGGAGAACCGCAGCGGCGACTACGACTACTACATCCACGAAAAGAAATGCGAGAACGATCCCAAGGGCGTAGGGCCCTTCATCTGGGCGTCGCTTTACTACGAAAACAGAATATGAATCATATGAAATGGATATGCTGCCTGGCAATGGCGGCCTGCATCGCGGCTTGCGGTGAAAAAGAGAACGGAGGCGGAGGAATCTCCAGCCTGGACGCTCCTGTCGGCCTCAAGGTCAATTCCAAGACCACGCATTCCGCAGTAGTGGTTTGGGATGCTGTTTCCGGTGCCGAGAACTATGAGTGGAAACTCGAAGAAAGCGGCAAAGCCGTGCAGTCTTCCACAACCAAGAATACCAACATCATCATCGACAAGCTCACTCAGGGGAGCACTTACCAGTTCCAGGTGCGTGCGTTCACGGGAGATGTGTTCAGCGAGTGGAGCCGGTCCCTCTCGATAGAGATCGAGGCCGGGCAGACACCGGATAACCCCGACAACCCTGACCAGCCTGAAAATCCGGATACACCGGTCACTCCCGGCACGCCCGTAACCGATGCTGTATATGCCCAGTTCCAGATTCCTTCCGTCGAGGAGGACAAGACGGCGCGCGCGTTCCCGGGTGCAGAAGGTGGCGGAATGTATGCAACCGGAGGCCGCGGAGGCAGCGTCTATCATGTAACCAACCTCAGCGACAACGGCCCCGGCTCGCTTCGTTACGGCCTTGCCCAGAGCGGCAAGCGCACGATAGTGTTCGACGTGGCCGGCATCATAGAACTCCGCAGCAAGCTCTCCATCACAAAGGGAGATGTCACTATCGCAGGACAGACGGCTCCTGGCAGCGGCATCTGCCTGAAGGGCTATACATTCCAGATTGCTGCGAGCAACGTGATAGTCCGCTTCATCCGCTGCCGTATGGGCGATGAGACCAAGACGGAAGACGACGCCATGCAGATCCTCAACCGGAACAGCCCCTACACCAATATAGTGATCGACCACTGCTCCGTGAGCTGGTGCACCGACGAATGCGCATCCTTCTATGGGATGAAAGACTTCAGCTTCCAGTGGAATATAGTTTCGGAGAGCCTGCGCGAATCCATCCACGAGAAGGGAACCCACGGCTACGGTGGCATATGGGGAGGAGAAGATGCGGCGTATCACCACAACCTCCTGGCCCATCACGACAGCCGCAATCCCCGCATTGACCATGACTACGTCTCCACCCAGAAGGGCCCCGTCAATCTGGTGAACAACGTCATCTACAACTGGAGGGGTAATACCTGCTATGGCGGCGAGAGCAAGAAGGGGAGTGAAGCCAAGAAATACAATATCCTGAACAACTACTACAAGCCCGGCCCTGCCACCAGCAGCCATTACTGGTTCCTGGACATTACCACGTCTTGCTCCAACTGCGAGCCGGACCATAAGGACGAAGTGGTGCCAGGCCATTTCTACATGACAGGCAACTATATGTCCGGCCACAGCGACATCAGTTCCGACAACTGGAAGGGCACCAGCAAGACCCCTCCTTCGACCTCCAAGGCAAACAGCGCCTTCGCATATTCATCCAATCCTACATACATTGGCATCCAAAGCGCGCAGGACGCATTCAACAGTGTGGTGAATTACGCCGGTGCGAGTTTCGTGCGTGATGCGGTGGATGTGCGTGTCGCCAACGAGGCCAGGAACGGTACAGCCAACCATAAGGGCTCCAAGAGCGGAATCAGCGGCCTGATCGACACCCAGAGCGATGTGGGTGGATGGCCCGAATACTCCGCGACGGATGCGCAGATCTCCGCCAACCTGGATACCGACGGCGACGGAATGCCCGACGCGTTCGAAGAAAAGTTCGGCCTGAAGAAGGACGACGCGTCCGACGGGAAGCAGGTCTGGCTCGACAAGAACGGCCGGTATACCAACTTGGAAATGTATCTGCATTACCTTGTACGTGAGATAGTTTCAGCCCAGGGGAGCAATGCCGATTACAAGGTGTTGTAAAAATTCCGTGCCCGTGCACGGAAATCCAAAAATTATTCATACCTTTGGGCGCAATTAACACTGATAACTCAATAACAACAACCTATAGATCCAATGAAAAGTTTAGCAAAGAAACTCATTCTTGCGCTTCTCTGCCTTGGAACCAGCCTGTCTCTGGCGGCCCAGACACTTAAGATTACGGGTGTCGTGACCGACGAGAACGGCGAACCGCTCATGGGTGCCGGTGTCTTCGTGGAAGGCACTACCACCGGAACGGTCACCGGTCTCGACGGAGACTATGAGCTCGTGGTTCCTCAGAACGCAGCGAATCTTGTGTTCTCCTTCATCGGCCTCGCAGATCAGACTGTGGCCATCGCAGGGCGCACAAAAATCGACGTGCAGTTGAAGCCCGATGCAACCTTCCTCGACGAGGTCGTGGTCGTCGGTTATGCAACCGTTACCCGCCGCGACGTGGTAGGTTCGATTTCATCCGTGAACTCAGAGGCCCTGAACCAGGTGCCTGTGGCTTCCGTCACCGAGGCAATGGCCGGTAAGATGGCCGGTGTGCAGGTTACCACCACAGAAGGTAACCCCGACGCAGACATCAAGATCCGCGTCCGCGGTGCCGGCTCTATCACTCAGGACAGCTCTCCTCTCTACATCGTGGACGGATTCCCGATGGAGAGCATCTCCGACATCCCTGCTTCCGACATCCAGAGCATCGACGTGCTGAAGGATGCCTTCTCTACGGCAATCTACGGTAGCCGCGGTGCAAACGGTGTTATCATCGTCACCACCAAGAGCGGAAAGGAAGGCAAGATCACCGTCAATTTCAATGCATATGCAGGCATGAAGCAGATGGCCAACAAGGGCGCATTCGTGCCCCAGAACGCATACGACTTCGTGCGCACGCAGTATGAGTACGCCCTCTTCAAGGACAATGTGTCCAGTTTCTACGGATCCCGCTACGGCGTGTTCGAGGATATGGACCTCTACAAGGGGATGGCGACCAACGACTGGGTGGATGCAGTGTTCGGGCGCACCGGCCACAACCTCTCGCACAACCTGAGCGTTTCCGGCGGCACCGACAAGATCAAGTGGACCGTGGGTTATGCCCATTTCGACGAGACCGCAATCATGATGGGCTCCGACTACAGCCGTAACAACCTCAATTTCAAGAGCAACATCAAGACTTCCAAGACGACCAGTATCGACCTCAACGTGCGTTATTCCAACGTCAAGGTCACCGGTTCCGGAGCCAATGCCATCAACGACAAGGGTTCCACCAGCCAGAGCCGTCTGAAAAACTCCATCGTCTACTCCCCGATTCCCGCCGAATCCATTATGAGCGATACCGATATCGAGGAAGACTACAACAGTTCCGTGAATCCTCTGACGGCCATCGCCGATAACGATTCCCGCCAGAACCGCACCCAGTGGACCGCCAACGGCGCATTCCAGTGGGATATCGCCAAGAACCTCCGCCTCCGTCTTGAGGGAGGTCTGGACGAATACCGCCGCACCGACGACCGTTTCTACGGTCTCACCTCGTATTATGTGCGCAACAATGCGGCCGCCGGCTACAACGTCAATCCTTCCACGGACTACAAGGACGTCACCCGCCGCAAGATCCGCAACACCAACACCCTCTCTTACGACTTCAAGGATTATATCTCCAGCGACGATCATCTGAACGTTCTGGTTGGTACCGAGTACATCGTCTCCAAGTCCAACACCTTCAATGCAGTGATGGATGGTCTGCCGGATTTCTTCGATTCCGCGATGGCATGGAACTTCATGGCCTCCGGCGAAGCTCCCAAGGCGATCGGCAACACCTTCTCCAACGACGACAAGATCCTGTCCTTCTTCACGCGCGTGAATTATTCCATAAAGGACAAGTACCAGATCTCCGCCACGATGCGTGCTGATGGTTCCTCCAAGTTCACCAAGGGTCACAAGTGGGGATACTTCCCTTCATTCGCGGCTTCCTGGCGTATCTCCGGAGAGGAATTCATGGAGAATACCCGCACCTGGCTCGACAACCTGAAGCTCCGCTACAGCTTCGGTACCGCAGGTAACAACAACATACCTTCCGGTAAGACCGTTCAGGAGTATGGCCCCCGTCAGGGAAATCAGGACTGGATCAGCCAGAGCAAGGTCTGGTGGGGCGCCGGCACCGACATGGCCAACCCCGAACTGAAGTGGGAGACCACGTATTCCCACAACATCGGTCTTGACTGGAGCCTCTACAAGAGCCGTCTTTATGGCAGCCTCGAACTCTATCAGGCAGACACCAAAGACCTGCTCATCTATTTCCCCGTGAACGGTTCGGGTTACAACTACCAGTACCGTAACCTCGGATCCATCCGCAACCGCGGTGTCGAGATATCCCTCGGCGGTGCCCTCATCCAGACCAAGGACTACGGCATCAACTTCGACGGTAATATCTCTTTCAACAACAATGTTGTCACCAACCTTGGAGGTCTTGCAGAGATTACTGCCAACGCCGGTATGTTCTCGTCTGAAATCGGCTATGACTTCAAGGTCACCGAAGGACGCCCTCTCGGCGATGTCTACGGCTTCATCAACGATGGAATGTATGGCATCAACGACTTCGACTTCGATGCCACTACCGGTGCCTGGACGCTTAAGGAAGGCATCGTAGACGCTTCCGGCGTCACCGGATATGCCGCCCGCCCCGGTGCCATGAAACTGAAGGATGTCAGCGGCCCCGACGGCAAGAAGGACGGAGTTATCGACAATAATGATATCACTCTCCTCGGCAACGTTCAGCCTCTGTTCACCGGCGGTTTCAGCATCTCCGCATATTGGAAGAACTTCGACTTCGCATCCAACTTCACCTATTCCTATGGCAACAAGGTCTACAACGCCAACCTGGTGGACTTCTCCACCATCCGCGGTGTTGCCGGCCAGAACGTGATCGCAGCGATGTCGCCCGACAACCGCTGGACCAACGTGGACTGGACCACCGGTGAATTCATCACCGACCTTGCCAAGCTCGCCTCTGTCAACAAGGGCAAGACCGGCTGGGCACCTTACAATACCAGGCGCATCTGCCAGTCCTATGCTCTCGAGGATGCTTCTTTCCTCCGCCTTGCGACCGTTACCCTGGGCTACACCCTCCCCGAGGACCTCACCCAGAAGGTCAAACTCACCAAGGTGCGCGTATACTTCACTGCCAACAACGTGTTCTGCCTGACCCCTTATTCCGGATACGATCCCGAGGTCGACACCCGTACGGCAACTCCTCTGACTCCGAACGTGGACTACTCCGCTTATCCGAAGAGCCACAGCTGGGTAGCAGGTGTAAACATCACTTTCTAATATAGGAGGAAATGATCATGAAAAAATATATCGCTATACTTGCAGTTGCCCTCGTTGCAGCATCCTGCAACCTCTTCGACAATGCAATCGAGTCTCCTTCCCAGTCCACCTATGCCGACGATGTGGTGTTCTCCAACTACACCCTTGCTGAATACAGCGTATTCGGTATCGGCGAGATTTTCGGACACACCAATTCCTATCGCGGACGTCTCCATCCTTTCTATGGGACGAACACCGATATCGAGACCTACAGTTCCAACTCCGCCGGCACCGATGACGCCGGCCTGGATGCAGTGGACGACCGCATCCGCATGAGTGAATACAATTCCACTCCCAACGATACCCAGTTGAACACCACGACCAACGGTTACAACGAAATCGTGACCGGTATCGAGCGCGCCAACCTTTGCATCAAGGGTCTGCGTGCCTATGGCAATGTGGAGAGCGACAGGAATATGTCGTATCTGCTCGGCGAGGCTCTGACCTACCGCGCATTCTACTATTACGAACTTGTGAAGATGTGGGGAGAAGTTCCGCTCCGCACCGAGCCCGTGAACAGTTCTACCATCTATCTTCAGAAGTCCGACCGTGACGAGATCTACAAGGTGATACTTGCCGACCTCGAGGAGTCTATCGAGCGCCTCTACTGGCCCGGTGAAGCTGCCCAGACCTCCCGCGCTGACCGTATCAACAAGGCCTTCGCAATCGGCCTCTATGCACGCGTAGCCCTCTCCGCATCCGGTTGGGCCTGGCGTCCGGACGAAGGCAAGGTGGGCACTGGCAACCTCGGTTCCCTCCGCCTCACCACGGATCCTGAACTGGCCGCCTCGGTGCTTTATCCCAAGGCTCTCGCCTATATCGACAGGCTCGCAGCCAGCAAGACCGCTTCGCTTGAGACCTCCTATGAGACCCTCTGGCGCAAGTTCAACAACTCCGAGCATCTGACCGGCACTCCCGAGGTTCTCTGGGTGGTTCCCTTCAGCGACAGCCGCGGACGTTGGAATTACACCCACGCCTATCCTCACTCCGCAGGCGGTCCCTTCATCACCAACAACTCCGCCCGTGGAGGCAATACCCTGCCTACTGCGAACCTCTGGTTCAAGTACGACAAGAACGACTCCCGCCGCGATCTTACCGTGGTGAACATGCGCTGGAACGGCGAAACCCAGCAGTGGGAGCTCCGCGGAGCCATCAATTACTGGTTCTGGGGCAAGTACCGCTTCGAGTGGATGACCTCCAACCCCTACAACGGCGGTAACGACGACGGCATCAAGCCCATCGTCCTCCGCTATGCCGACGTTCTACTGATGGGTGCCGAGCTTGCTGCCTGCACAGGCGACCTCGGAAAGGCCCAGACCTACCTCGGCGAAGTCCGCGACCGTGCAATGGCCGGAAAGGCTGCCACCAAGTACACCGCAGCATCTGCTCTCACCCTTGGTTCCGCATCCACCGACATGAACGGCATGATAGCCGACCATAACAACCAGTCCACCATCCTCGGCGCCATCTACCAGGAAAGGGCCCTTGAGCTTGCCGGCGAGTTCGTCCGCAAGCAGGACCTCATCCGCTGGGGCCTCCTCAAGATTGCTCTCGACGAAGAGAAGGCCGACCTGGAGGATCTCGCCAAGATGCAGGGGGCCTATGCTGCCTATGCACCTTATGCAACCGAGCGCACCAGCGATGATGCAACCCGCACGTTCAAGACCTACCCTCTCTACTGGCGCGAGAATCACGCCGCCCAGAAGATCGAGTTCTTCGGCCTTGACGCAGCTGAAATCGGACAGGCTCCCGCCGACTACACCGTGGCCGAGCCTAACGGCTGGAAGATTCAGGAGCGCTACATCAGCACCGAGGCCTTCCGTAATACCACTACGGGTGCCTACACCTGGAACAACTTCTACCGCAACGCCCTCGACGACCCGTATCCCAGGTCCGTATGGCCCATGTACAACCTGACCATGAGCACCATGCAGGGCGCCCTTGTGAATGACTATGGTTATGCACAGTTCTAATAGTTACGCGTATGAAAAAGATATTTAAATACATACTTTGTGTCCTCGGAAGCGCGCTCATGTTCGCTGCCTGCGAGCAGAGCCCCGAAGTGCTCGACGAGATCGACTACTCCCGCGTGCTCACCCCCACCAAGTTCGACGCAGAGGTCGTTCCTTCCACCGGTACGGACGTGATCCTTACCTGGCAGAAGATCAAGAACGCCGAGAGCTACGAACTCGAGATCTATGAGCAGACCGACGACTCCAAGGAGGTCAGCACCGCCAACACCGGAACCCTCGTGGACATGTTCAATGTGCTGCCCGACGAGATTCCCTACACTGTATATGGCCTCGAAGTGGACAAATCCTTCTATGCCCGTGTACGTGGTGTCAACCCCGACCTGCAGGCATCCAACTGGGCGTATCTGGAGACTACTTTCTCCACTTCCGCCGTGCGTGCTTCGCTGAATCCCGTGGTAAAGACCCGCACCCAGAATTCCATTACCATCGCATGGGACAAGGCCGACGACGGTGCCGACCTGACCTCCGTGCTGGTGGAACCCGTGGTGCTCAAGGAAGGCGATGCTCCCGAAACCAAGATTGCCATCGAGGTTGAGGAAATCGGCTCGGCATCCAAGACCGTCACCGGTCTGCAGCCCGGCCGCGAGTACCGCTTCACCCTTCTCTTCGGCAAGGCTGGAAAGCGCGGCAGCGTGACTGCAAACACCCGTCCCAATATCGACGGCACTCCTACCGTCATTTCCAGCGCCGCAGCTCTGCTTGCTGCCCTCGACAATCAGGCCGGATCCATCCTCCTGATGCTCGACTACAGCGCTGATGCTTATGACATTACCTCCATCTATACGGACCAGACCAAGAAGTTCGCCACCATCAAGGGAGATGTGACCATCTACGGTAACGCCACCGAAGACGGTAAGAAGCCCGCCATCAAGGGCCTGGTCTTCTCTCTCGCATCCGGTTCCACCAAGCTGCACGTCGAGGATGTAGTTCTCGATGGCGACGGCACCGGCGCAACCGTGGAGAACCTATCCGCCGAGATGAGCGCAATCGAATTCGTCAACTGCGAGATTTCCGGTTATGCCAAGGGAATCTTCTCTGTGGCATCCAGCGCCACCGGTAAGGTAGAGAACTACCTCATCGACGGCTGCTATGTGCACGACATCAACGCCGATGGCACCCAGGGCGGTGACTTCATCGACGTGCGTGCAGGCACCAACGGCGACTTCACCGTCAAGAACTCCACCTTCTATGCATGCGCACGTACCTTCTTCCGTATGTCCGACAATGCCAAGGTCGGCAACGTCCTTGCAGAGAACTGCACCTTCAACTATGTGACATCCACTCCTTCCAGCTCCAACAACGCCGGTATCTTCGCAGTCCGCGTGAAGGCTGAAGCAAAGAGCGTGAAGGCAATCAAGAACGTGTTCCTGAACGAATACAACGAGAAGGAAGGCGATGCCGCCGACAAGGGTTGGGTACGCCTCTGCCGCAACTCCACCGACTCTTACCGCGTGGAGTGCTCCGGCAACGTCTACTTCAACACCGGCGTGGCCTGGTGGACCTCCAACGCAGTCGCATCTCCCGCTGATGCCCTCGGCGAGAAGACCTTCGAAGAGATTGCCAAGACCGATGCCACCGAGTTGACCGCAGATCCTTGCGTGAACTCCGCAGCAGGCAAGCTCTATCTTGCAGGCACCGCAGGTGACCAGATCCGCACCCTCAAGGCGGGTGACCCCCGCTGGTGGGATGCAGTGATGCCCGTGGTTGTCCGCGAGACCGAGCTCAAGCTCGTTGAGGAAGCCTACACCTGGAACTTCTGCGAGAAGACCATCTACGATACCGAAGAACTGACCGCCAATACCATCATAGGCAACGCACGCATCTACGCTACCTCATCCGTTCCCGCGAACGTGGTGATGAGCAAGGGTATCGTGTTCTCCGCCGGTGCATCCGTCAGCCCTGCCGGCGTGCCCACCTATTCCGCTGTCGAGGTTCTCGTGAAGGACTTCGGTTCCGTGAAGGTGACCGCCACCAGCGACGACGGCCTCGGCTCCATGCAGGTGCTTGCAGCGGGCGACCGCTATCCTGTGCTTGCCGACGGCAAGGAGCACACCGTGCTTCTCGGAGACCTCTCCGGCGAGAACAGCATCTACGTGATTGCCGACAAGCCCGTCACCCTCCAGAAAGTTGTCTGGAGCAAGGATCTGACTCCTGATGCAACCGTGACCGCTCTGAAGAAACCCGCCGTGACCGTCGAACCTTCCAAGCTCGATGAGGGAACCGCGCAGGATGTGGTCATCAGCTGGGGCGCTGTCGAGAACGCCGCCGAGTATGAACTCGAATTCAACGGCGCGAAGCAGACTCTCACCGAGACCAGCTACACCATTGCAGCTGCCGATGTGGCAGCCCTCGCAGTGGGTGAATATCCTGTCAGCGTCATCGCCAAGCCTGTGGCTACTTCCAGCAAGTACGTCGCATCCGAGGCAGGCGAAGGCAAGTTGAAGATCAACAAGGTGGTTACCGGTGGCGAGAAAACGCTCACATGGAACTTTACCGATGCGGCATGGCAGACGGAACTTGCATCCAAGGGTGCAGCAGGCTCTGATATCACTAACTGGGTATCGACACTCGACGGTCTGACATGGACATCTACAGCCAAGAGCAAGTGGAATAACAACCGTCCTGTCGGAACAGAAACCTGGGCATACATCCAGGCAGGTGGAAAGGGCTCTGCCACTGACCGTGTGTTTAGTTTCACCGCTCCTGCTGCGGGTACTTTGAAGGTTACCGCATCCAATACCGGAAGCAGTGAGGATCTTACCCGTATGGTAACGGTAAAGGTCGGCGACGCCGCTGAACAGTCTGTCGCAGGCGGAGTAGCAACCACTGCCACTCCAAAGGTGTGTGAATTTGAAATCGAAGCTGGCGAAGTGAAGATTTATCCTACCGGGAATGCCCTTTGCTTCTATAAGATCGAGTTTACCTATTTCGAGTCCGCTCCTGCCGCTGTCGTATATGATTGGAACTTTACCGATGCGGCATGGCAGACGGAACTCGCATCCAAGGGTGCAGCAGGCTCTGATATCACCAACTGGGTATCGACACTTGACGGCCTGACATGGACATCTACAGCCAAGAGCAAGTGGAATAACAACCGTCCTGTCGGAACAGAAACCTGGGCATACATCCAGGCAGGTGGAAAGGGCTCTGCCACTGACCGTGTTTTCAGCTTTACTGCTCCTACTGCAGGAACCTTGACTGTTTGGGCAACTAATACCGGAAGCAGTGAGGATCTTACCCGTATGGTAACGGTAAAGGTCGGTGACGCCGCTGAACAGTCTGTCGCAGGTGGTGTTGCCACCACGGCTGTCCCCAAAGAGTGCGTATTTGAAATCGAAGCTGGCGAAGTGAAGATTTATCCTACTGGGAATGCCTTATGCTTCTATCATATCAAATTTGTCGGTGCTGGAGGCAGCGCCAAAGAAGACCATGTGTGGAACTTTACTGATGCGGCATGGCAGACGGAACTTGCATCCAAGGGTGCAGCAGGTTCTGATATCACCAACTGGGTATCGACACTTGACGGCCTGACATGGACATCTACAGCCAAGAGCAAGTGGAATAACAACCGTCCTGTCGGAACAGAAACCTGGGCATACATCCAGGCAGGTGGAAAGGGCTCTGCCACTGACCGTGTGTTTAGTTTCACCGCTCCTGCTGCGGGTACTTTGAAGGTTACCGCATCCAATACCGGAAGCAGTGAGGATCTTACCCGTATGGTAACGGTAAAGGTCGGCGACGCCGCTGAACAGTCTGTCGCAGGCGGAGTAGCAACCACTGCCACTCCAAAGGTGTGTGAATTTGAAATCGAAGCTGGCGAAGTGAAGGTTTATCCTACCGGGAACGCCCTTTGTTTCTATAAGATAGAATTCCACAGTAACTAATATGAAAGAGTTTATCAATAAAGACTTCATGCTTACCAACGGCGCGGCCCGTGAACTCTATCACGGGCACGCCGAGGGTATGCCTATCATAGATTACCATTGCCACCTTGTGCCCCAGCAGATCGCAGAGAATATCCAATTCCGCGACATCACCCAGCTGTGGCTGGTGGACGGCCACTACGGCGACCATTACAAATGGCGCGCGATGCGTGGAAACGGCGTGAGCGAAGAGTATCTCACCGGAGGCACCAAGAGCTCCTGGGAGACCTTCGAAAAGTGGGCTGAGACCGTTCCTTACCTGATGAGGAACCCCCTCTACCACTGGACTCATCTCGAGCTCAGCCGCGTGTTCGGCATCGACAAGGTGCTGAGCCCCAAGACCGCACGCGAGATCTACGAAGAGTGCAATGCCAAGCTCGCCACGGAGGAATTCCGCGGCCAGGCCCTCATCCGCAAGTTC
>CAMJJO010000019.1 GCA_946406095.1 uncultured Bacteroidales bacterium
TTGCGTGCCATATCATTTAGACAAAGCTTTGCTATTCTAAGAAGAATATGACTGGAAACGCTATGCGTGTTTTAACCTTTTTTCCGTTAATTATCCACACATGCAGATATTCCTTAAAACCGAGATTGTCTCCTTTTATGAATCTTTGTTCCATATCGGTTTCAATCATTTGACAAAGATAAAAACACCCTGCTTATAGCGGGAGATCGGAGAGTATCGCCGCTAAACCCCGATGCGCTGGCGGAGGAAGTCGGCGAGTTCGGCGGGGCATTGATCTTTTGGGATGATGATAACCCGGTCTTTGCTCGGGAATAGGCAGAGCGATGTCTTATAATCCTTTAAGGCAACAAACTGATTGTATGAATATTTGCTTTGACTTTGCGCAGTCTGCATCTCGATGCCGTCATCGTCCACAACCAGATCGTACTCGAGGGCATTGAACTTTTTCGTTTGCTCATATGCCTTTCTTATAGCCGATCTGTATGTAAAGAACAGGATTGCAAACATCAATAACACCATCCCGGCCACGGTATAGTAAAAGCTGCCGAACAGCCCTGGATTGATCAGGGAAAGGATTATAATAACAATTGCGAAGACGGATATACTTACTAATCTCGAACTAAGTATATTCCTGATGTTGACATCGTAAAATGTCTTCTTGTCGATGATGCAGTGTATTGTCTGGTTCATTTTAATCTAGTTTTCTTTACTTAGGTTGAGCGTGCCGCTCAAGACCTGCCAGGACAGGTCGCCACCGAGGCCGGATCTCTCACCTTCTTTTATCCAGTTGCCGAAATGGGGCAAGAGGAGTTGGGTGAGATCCGGAACAACAATGCAGTGATGCTCTTTGATATAGGCGATCTGGGCAGCCTTGGCCTGCTCTTGAGAGGGGGAGTAGGGGCTGTCGGCCCTGTGAACAGTGATGGATGAATTGAGGGCATACTGCTCCCAGTAGACCATCTGGCCCTTGAGATTGTTCTTCATAAGTCCTCCTCGGAGATTGGCTCTGGAATCGAAGGCGTCGAACATTCGGCGGGCCGAACCTGAGGCGTCGCCTGTAGCGTTCCACTCTGCCTCTATGAATGGGCTGAGTTCGGATGCGGAGAAGTTGCCCCTTATGGGCGGGGTCCCCTGCGCTGCTGCGGAAAGGTATAATACCGCCAGCATTGCGATAGATATTATCCTTTTCATTTATTTAATGGCTTGAACTACAAATATAGAAAAATAGGTGAATAATTATTAAATTTGCCTCCAGTGAAACGATAACAAAAAGAATTATGAAAAGAATCATATTTGCCATTCTGGCAGTCGCACTGGCGGTTTCCTGCAGTTTTACCATCAATACCAAGGTTGTCCGGGGCAATGGCGTCGAGGCCACCCGCTCCTACGAACTCCCCGCGTTCAGCGAAATACATGTGGCGGGATCGATGGATGTAATCTTCACCCAGGGGCCGCAGGGGATAACCCTCACGGCAGACGAGAACCTGCTGGACCTCTACACTATAGAGTCGGTAGATAACGTCCTGAGAATCAGTACCAAATCGGGCTACAGCATCATCACCAGAGCCAAGACTTTCGTAAGCGTCAGTTCAGAAGACCTCAACAAAGTCAAGCTGGCCGGTTCCGGGGAGTGTGATATCAAAGGCACTTTGAATACCAATGGGGATTTCTCCTTCGCTATCGCCGGCAGCGGCGACCTGGATGCCGATGCCATAGTCTGCAAGGCTTTCTCGGCAAAGATCAATGGCAGCGGAGATGTCGAGGTGAATTCCCTTACCGCCGAAACTACCACACTGACGATCAACGGCAGCGGTGACATTGAGATAAAATGTAAGGACGCCGGCGACATCGACGCCAAAATCAACGGCAGCGGCGACATCTCCCTTTCCGGCATGGCCCGCAGCATCAGCTCGAAGGTCAACGGCTCCGGCAATGTTTCAACCAGGGAACTTCAGGTGGCCAAGTAATTGCCGGCTTGGATATGGCAAACAGAGCGAGGACTGCAAAGCACATAGCTTTTATTACTCTGGCAGTCACCATCGCAGTGATGGTGGCTGCTACCATTGTAGAAAAGTTCCATGGCAGCGAATATGCGCTGGATAACATCTACCATTCCACGGCATTCTTCACGCTGTGGGGGATTGTCGCCATCAGCGGTCTTTGCTACATTTTCTCCGTAAAAATGCAGCGCAGTCCGTTTACGCTCATGCTGCATCTGTCTTTGGTTTTGATTCTTGCAGGTGCCATGATCACGCATCTGTTCGGCGTCAACGGCGTGCTTCATCTGCGCGAAGGGGATGTTGAGACCAGTCTTCCATTCAGCATCAGCCTGAACAAATTAGAAATCCAGTATTATCCCGACTCCAAAGCACCTATGGGATACAGCAGCGATGTCACGATAGATGGACGCCGGCAGACCATTTCCATGAACAATATAGCCAAAATCAAGGGATACAGACTATACCAGGCCGACTACGACGAAGACCTGAAGGGCTCCGTGCTGGCAGTCAGCCGCGATCCATGGGGAATAGCCGTCACCTATACCGCTTATCTTCTTCTGCTGATTTCGATGATAGGATTCTTCTTTCAGAAAGAGAGCAACTTCAAGGCTGTCGCATCCCGGGTCGGGGCGCGTGTGCCCGTGATTATCCTTATCATATGCCTGGCAGGGGTTTTGGTCATGATGCGCAAGTTCATCTTTACTGGAGGATCCCAGCTCATGCCGGTGTTGCGCACCCCTCTGCTTCAGGTCCATGTCATCAGCATCGTTCTGGGGTACTTCATCTTCTTCAGCCTCCTTGCCATAGGCATAGCCGGATTGATCGTTTCCAGGGAAAGATCCGAAAAACTGCGGGATCTCTCCACGATACTGCTTTACCCCGCGGTGTTCCTGCTTACCTTCGGCATATTTCTGGGAGCAGTGTGGGCCAATATCTCATGGGGAAACTACTGGGCCTGGGACCCAAAGGAAACATGGGCGCTCATCACCCTCCTTATTTATTCAGTCCCCCTGCATCAGAAACCCCTTGGCTTCCTGCGGAAACCAAAAGCATTTCATCTGTATTGCATACTTGCGTTCCTGAGCGTGCTGGTCACATACTTCGGCGTAAACATGATTCTAGGTGGAATGCACAGTTACGCTTAACTATGTAGTGCAGCTGATGATCGCTACTTCGTGCCGAAGATGCGGTCGCCTGCGTCACCGAGGCCGGGAACGATGTAGGCGTTCTCGTTGAGGTGGCTGTCCACTGCGGCAACGTAGATGTCTACGTCCGGATGCGCCTCCTGCACTTTCTTTATGCCCTCGGGCACTGCGACCAGGCACATCAGGCGGATGTTGTGACAGCCGCGCTTCTTGATCATGGTGATGGCGTCGGATGCGCTGCCGCCGGTGGCGAGCATAGGATCGGTGACGATGACCAGACGGTCGTCGATATCCTCGGGTAACTTGCAGTAATATTCCACGGGCTCATGGGTCTCTTCGTTACGGTAGAGGCCGATGTGGCCGACCTTTGCCACGGGAACAAGCGTCTGCAGACCCTCTACCATTCCAAGGCCCGCGCGGAGGATAGGAACTATGGCCAGTTTGCGGCCGGCGATTTCTTTAGCCGTCATCTTGCAGATAGGAGTTTCGATATCAACGTCCTCAAGGGGAAGATCGCGAGTGACCTCGTAGCCCATCAGAAGGGCGATTTCTTTAAGAAGTTCGCGGAAATCCTTGGAACCGGTTTCCTTTTTACGCATGATGGTCAGCTTGTGCTGGATCATCGGGTGGTCGATAACGTGCAATTGGCTCATGATTTGATGGTGTTAAAACAATGACAAATTTAGCAAATATTGCGTATCTTAGCAAAGAATAAGAAACAAAGACTATGAGACCTCTCCTTAAATATCTTACTTTGATGGCAGTCTTGTCTTCAATGCTGCTGCCTTTGGGCGCGCAGGCCCAGACGAGGGGAGAGACCAGGCAGTTCGGAAAGCTGGCGGGCAATCCCACCATGAAGGCCGTGGAGAAGTTCCTGAAGAAGTATCCGGAGTCGGTATACGCGCCAAAGGTCTTGAACATCAAAGACTCCCTCATCCGCATCGACAATACCAGCCTCATCGGCAGGGAGCAGGCTCTGGCCCAAGCGGGGGAGTGCCTCGATGCCATAGGCTGGAAGAAGGACGGCCGGGAGCATATCCTGGCCCTGGACAAGGATTTCACCCTTCGCATCCTCTCGCCGGATGGCACCCGGGAGGCCGAGCGCATCATTCCCATCTATTCCATGGAAGATGCCCCGGGCACACCCGTCCTCAACATCCCCATGGAGATCATCACTCCGCTGGGAAACCGCTACTATCTGCATTTTGCCTACCTGAACGGGGCCTCCGAGTATGTGGAAGTGCTGTATCTGCCGGATGAGGACATACTCAACCAGGCCATCTTCTACGGCAATCCGCTCAAGACCACGAATGGGGAGGCCTATTGTATCGAAGGGCAGAGCCCTGAGAACATAGAGGGCCTGAACCCCACTGCGGAAGTGCGCTGGCTGCTCGGCAGATTCGGGGAGAACCCTTCGCTGGTGCCCATCGCCAAGGCTGACCTGCTCACCGACACCGCCATCAAATGGTGGCTGGAGCGCAATCCCAAGGCGGAGACCAGCGCAAGCCGCCTTACCTTCGGCCGTCTGGACCCGGAATCCTCCATCGTCGCGGCCTACAGGAAAGCCTCCAAAGAGCGCGGGAAAAGCTACAATGCGGCTCTTTTCGACATCCGCGGCTACACCGTGATCTGCGCGGCGGACAGGCGTTCGGGCGAGTATACCCTTGTGTGGTGCGAGCCCATCTGCAAGAATCCGAACAGGGACAAGTTCCTGAACAACATCTACTTCGAGAAGGACGGCAATGTGCTGGACCTCTTCTACTATAAGGGCAAAAAGACATTCAAACTCAGAGTATCATTGGCTTCCCAGGCCATTCGTAGATAATATCACTATGCGTAAGATCACCTTATTACTTTTGTCAGCAGCGCTGGCGCTCGTTTCTTGCGGGCCCAAGAAGGCTGTGGAGCCGTCGGCTCAGGATTTCGCAAGCTACATTCAGGCATTCACCGGGGGTATCGTCACGGAAAACGCCACTCTCCGGGTGGATCTGACAGAGGATGCAGCCGTTCAGCCGACCGAGGGCCTCTTCGTTTTCAAACCTGCCGTGAAGGGTGCGGTGCAGTGGAACGGCGCCCAGTCCGTATGCTTTGTGCCGGAGGCAGGTGCCCTGAAGGCCGGACAGACCTATAAAATCACTTTCGCGCTGGGCAAGTTGATTCCCGGAGCGCCGGAGCAGTTCAACTATGGCATTACCGTCAAAGGCAATCTGGTGGAGCTCGCTGAAGAGGAGATTGAACCGGACAACGGCAGGGCATTCCGTGTGGTGCAGGCATCTATAAAGGAGAATTGCGTAGAGGTGAAACTGAGCGAGGCCCCGGCCAATGCCGGCGTCAAAGGCCTGGTCGAACTAGACGGAGTCAGCCGCAGCTATGTGCAGGTGCAGGGAGATATACTCAAGATCCATTTCGAAGGCCGCAGGGGAGACATCACCCTCACCCTCGACAAAGGCCTCAAGGGTATCGGCGGGACGGCCCTGGCGGAGAACTTTACCAAGGTCTTCCCGGAGACTGACGAGGCTCCGGCCGTGAAGATCCCCTTCAATGGAAACATCCTGCCGGACAAGCAGAAGCTGATCCTTCCGTTCAGCGCAGTGAACCTTTCAGCAGTGGAGGTCCGGGTGGTGAAAATCTACGAGAAGAATATACTGATGTTCCTGCAGGACAATGACTTCGGCGGTCAGAACGACCTCCGCCGCTGCGGGCGCCTGATCTACAAGGGCGACATTCCTCTGGATGCATCCCTCAACCTGCACCAGTGGAACGACCATAGCATCGACCTGAGCGGTCTCTTCCGTCAGGAGCCCGGGGCCATTTATCGCATACGCCTGAGTTTCCGTCTGGACCAGAGCCTCTACGGCGGCAAGGAGCCGGTGCTCACCACAAAGCCCATCGGCAAACCTTCCCCCGCGGACGAAAAGGAATGGGACACGCCCAACCCCTATTATTGGGACAACTATTTCGACTGGGACGAATACAAATGGAAAGAGGCCGAAGACCCGACCAAACCTTCCTACTATATGGAATCCAGCCGCTTCCCGGCGGTGCAGCTGCTCTCGAGCGACCTTGGCCTGATGGCGGAGTATGCCGGCGGAAACCAGATCTGGGTCGCAGCCACCGACCTGATCAGTGCCGGGCCCGTGCCTGGTGCTAAGGTGGAAGTGTTTGATTTCCAGCTGCAAAGCATAGCCAAAGGTTCTACCGACGGCAAAGGACTTGCCACACTCAAATTGGATGTGAACCGCAAACCTTTCGCCGTTGTCGCCAAGGCCGGCGGTAGCACGGCATATCTGAAAGTCACAGGCAGCAACGAACGCCCCGTCAGCCGTTTCGACGTCGGCGGCGAGGTGCTCCAGCAGGGCATCAAGGCCTTCATCTACGGCGAGAGGGGAGTGTGGCGTCCGGGGGATACCCTGCACGTCACGGCGCTGATCGCAGACCGCGGCAGGACCCTCCCGGCACACCACCCCGCCACGTTGGAAGTCTACACTCCTTCGGGGCAGTTCTATTCCAAGTCGACCCGCAAGGGCACCAACGGATTCTTCAGTTTCAACATCCCCACCAAGGCGGATGATCCCACGGGATACTGGAATGCCTATCTGAAGGTCGGCGGCAGCAGTTTCCACAAGACCTTGCATATCGAGGCCATCAAGCCCAACCGGTTGAAAATCAATACCTCCTATCCTTCGGTGATGGAAGCGGGGAAGGCCGCTCAGTTCCAGGCATCCGTTTCCTGGCTCTCGGGCGGAGTAGCCGGCAATATGCCTGCCCGTGCGCAGATCACCCTCCGCAAGGCCGGAGGATCCGCTTTCAAGGGCTTCGAAAAATATGCTTTCTACGCACCATCGAATGCATACGGCTCCAAGGAGCTGGAGCTTTTTAGCAGCAGGCTGGATGCGGGCGGAAACCTGAATACCAGAGTGACGCTCCCCGCCGCGGAGAATGCTCCCGGAATGCTGCAGGCCTTCGTGGTCACCACCGTGCAGGAGCCGGGCGGCGACGAGAGTTTTACCACCGAGACCATCCCTTATTCCCCTTACTCCTCCTACGTGGGCGTCCGCAAGCCCGAGGGAGAGATACTGGAGACTGATAAAGACCATAAGTTCAACCTGGCCGTGCTGGATGCCTCCGGAAAGCGCGTCAGCGGGCACAAGGTGGAGTATGCCGTGTTCAAGACAGGCTGGAGCTGGTGGTGGGACAATGCCGGCGGCAGCCTGGATGCCTACGTGAATGGTTCGTCCGTGAAAAAGATAATCAGCGGCGAAATGACTTCCGGCGCGCAGGATGCAGTCTTCTCGTTCCGCGTGGATTATCCCGAGTGGGGCAGGTATCTGGTCCTTGCCCGCGACAAGACCTCCGGCCACATCAGCGGCACCACTTTCACAGTCGACTGGCCCGAGTTCCGCGGCCGTGCCGACAGGCGGGACCCCGAAGCCCTGACCATGCTCACCTTCTCTACCAGCAAGCCTTCATATCAGGTTGGCGAGAAGGCCACCATCTACATCCCCGCAGCTGAGGGCGGGCAGGCGCTGGTCAGCCTTGAAAACGCCGGAGGAATCATCGCGCGCGAGTGGGTGCAGACTTCGTCCAAAGATACGCCCTGGAGCTTCACGGTTACCCCGGAAATGGCTCCGAACATATATGCGCAAGTGACTCTGCTTCAGCCGTATGGCTCATCTTCCAACGACCTTCCCATACGCCTCTACGGAGTGCAGAGAATAAAGGTGGATAATCCCGCCTCGCACCTGGAACCCGTGGTAAGCCTGCCGGACGTGATCCATCCGGAAGAGACCTTCACAGTGAAGGTTTCGGAGCGCAACGGCAAGCCTATGACCTACACCCTTGCCATAGTGGACGAGGGCCTGCTGGACCTGACGGCCTTCAAGACCCCGGATCCATGGCGCACGATGTATAAGGACGAGGCCCTCACCGTGAGCACCTGGGACCTTTACGACCAGGTGATTGGCGCATTCGGCGGCAAAATGTCGCCGGTGGCCGCCATCGGCGGTGATGAGGATGCGGTCCGCAACGCCCGTAAGGACAACCGCTTCAATCCGGTGGTGTTCTTCCAGGGCCCCAGAACCATAGGCAAGGGCACTGATGCCGTCAAGATACGCCTCCCTATGTATGTGGGAAGCGTGCGTGTGATGGTGGTTGCCGGTAATGATGGTGCCTATGGAAATGCAGAGAAGACCGTTCCGGTGCAGAGCCCGCTGATGCTTGTCACCACCCTTCCCAGGGTGATGGGATGCGGGGAGCAGGTATCCGCCGCTGTGAATGTGTTCGCGATGGAAGACGGCATTGGCAAGGTGTCGGTGAAAGTGGAATCCGACGGCCCGCTCTCCGATGGCGGCACCAAGAGCGTCAGCTTCTCCGGAAAGGGAGACCAGCTGCTGCAGTTCCCTCTGGTCGCATCCGATTCCGAGGGGATCGCGCACGTCAAGGTGAGTGCCTCCGGCGGATCCTACAAGGCATCCGAAACCATCGCTCTGGAAGTCCGGAATCCAAACCCTTACGTTACGACGGTGGAGCACTTCAGTTTGGAGAAGGGCGAATCCAGGCAGGTGGACGGTACGTCCCTGCAGCTGGCATCGTTCCCCGCAGTCGACGTCCGCGCCCTCTATATGAATATGCGGGACTATTCCTACAATTGCTCCGAGCAACTTAGCGCCCGCGGGTTGACGCTGCTGCATCTGCTTCCGCTCCTGTCCGAAAAAGATGCTGCAGAGGCGCGTAGTTTGATCCCGACCCTCATAAACAACCTGTATTCCCGCCAGCAGGCGGACGGAGGCTTCGCATACTGGACCGGCGGCAACTCCTCCACCTGGGTGTCCTCAATGGCCGGTCAGTTCCTTTCGGAAGCCGCCAGGGAGGGCTTCGAGGTGAACGCCAGCGTGATCAGGAGTTGGAAGAACTACCAGCAGAAGATGAGCCAGGTGTTCCGTCTGGCCGGCAACAGTTTCTTCTCGAATCTGGACGAAGCCTACCGTCTCTACACTCTTGCGGTTGCAGGAGCCCCGAATCTTGCGGGTATGAACCGCTTGAAGGAAGCCGGGGATATAGGCCTGCAGGCCCGCTGGATGCTGGCTTCCGCCTATGTGCTCAGCGGCAAGGCGGCCATCGCAAGCGGCATCCTGAACGGCCTGAGCAGTAAGTTCCCCGAATATGAACCCTATAACATTACCTACGGAACTGCCCTTCGCGACCAGTTCATCGCGATGGACGCCCTGGCCTTGAGCGACGATATCGTCGGAGCCCTCGCCCTTGCGCAGGAGATTTCGGCGCGGGCGATGTCTACCCAGGAAAGTGCATTCGCTGCCATCGCCCTGGATCATCTGCATAAGAAAGTTGGAACCAGCGCGATAGCTGCCAAGGTCGCCGGAAAAGAGCTGGCATCTGCGAAGTCGGTGGTGTCCGTGCCGCTTTCCGGCCCTGCCTCGGTGGAGAATATGCAGGACGGTGTGCTCTACGGAACCGTGCTTAAGGTAAGCCGCGAGGGAAACAGGAAAGCCGTTTCGAACGGCATCTCGCTGGATGTGCGCTATACCGACGAGCACGGCGGCACCATCAATCCTGCAACCCTGGCCCAGGGAACCCGTTTCACTGCAACCATAAAGGTGACCGGCAATGCAGTGCGCAGCCACGAGAACCTGGCACTGAGTTTCGGCATCCCTTCTGGATGGGAGATCGTGAACGAACGCCTGCAGGGTGGCGCTGCCGCCGAAGACGGATATGACTATAAGGATATCCGGGACGACCGGGTGAACTGGTACTTCGCTCTCCCCGCAGCCCGTTCGAAGACCTTCCGCGTGCAGTTGAGGGCTGCTTATGAGGGCTCGTTCGTGCTGCCCGCAACTGTGTGCGACGCGATGTACGACCCGTCCGTCAGCGCTGCCACCGCCTCCGGCAAGGCAGTTGTCACCCGGTAGAATGCCGTAACTGCGCTCCATGTCCTCCAGAGCGAAGCGAAAGAATCTGGCCCTGGCAGCAGTAGCGATACTGCTGCTGGGCTATATTTTCTGCCTTCCCCGGAACCTGTTCAAAGGCGTAAGTTACTCCACGGTGGTGGAGAGTGCCGAAGGGGATCTTCTGGGAGCCAGGATCGCCGCCGACGGGCAGTGGCGTTTCCCGCCCTGCGACACGGTGCCGGAACGCTTCGCAACCGCACTTATCCAGTTCGAAGACAGGCACTTCCGCTATCATCCCGGGGTGAACCCGGTGTCGCTGCTTCGCGCCGCTCGGGACAATTTCCGCAACGGCCGCATAGTAAGCGGCGGCAGCACCATCACCATGCAGGTGATCCGCCTGAGCCGGCAGAAGGAACGCACCCTCTGGCAGAAACTGATAGAATCTGTGCTGGCCACCCGGCTGGAACTTCGATACTCCAAGCGCAAGATACTCTCTCTCTATGCTTCCCATGCCCCTTTCGGGGGGAATGTGGTGGGACTGGAGGCGGCCTCGTGGCGGTATTTCGGCCGCCCGGCATCCGAGCTCTCCTGGGGAGAATCGGCTACGCTGGCGGTGCTGCCCAATGCCCCCGCAACCCTTCACCCCGGCCGCGGGAGGGAGGAGCTGCTGAAAAAGCGCAACCGCCTGCTGCATAGGCTACTGGAGCACGGGGACATATCTCCCGAAACCTACGAGGCCGCCTGCGAAGAACCGCTCCCGGCCGAGCCTCTGCCTCTTCCGTCGCTGGCATCGCACTATGTGGAACGCTGCCCGAAAGGGGAACGCACGCGCACGGGGATATCCCTGCCGCTGCAAATGGCGGTAGAGGCCGTGGTGAACCGCCGTTCGGATGAACTGGCGCAGGAAGGAATCGCCGATATGGCGGCGGTGGTTATCGACAATGCCAGCGGGGCGATCGCGGCCTATGTCGGGAACTCTTCCCAGGAGCGCCAACGCCCTGGCAGACAGGTAGATATCGCTGCTTCTCCACGCTCTACCGGCAGCATCCTCAAGCCTTTCCTGTATGAGGCAGCCCTTCAGGAAGGCACCATCCTTCCCCGCACCCTGCTGGCGGATGTCCCTGTGAATCTGAGCGGATTCGCTCCGCAAAATTTCGACCGTCAGTTCTATGGCGCAGTGCCTGCCGATGAGGCCCTGGCACGCTCGCTGAACGTGCCCTCCGTGTTCCTGCTGCGGCAGTACGGCATCCCCAAATTCTGGTCGGTGCTGAGGGATGCGGGGCTGTCCACCATCACCCAGACCCCGGAGCACTATGGCCTTTCGCTGATCCTGGGTGGCGCCGAAGCCCGTCTGGACGAGGTCACTGCCGCATATTCGGCCTTCGTCCGGGGAGAAGCCCCTTTCTCCGATGCGCTGGCGCGATGGTATACTTTCGAGTCGCTGAAAGAGGTGAACCGGCCGGACCAGCTGGACTGGAGGCTGATCGGTTCCGTGCGCAAGGCCGCCTGGAAAACAGGCACCAGCTATGGCTTCAGGGATGCCTGGGCGGTGGGAATGACACCTGCATACACCATCGGCGTCTGGGCCGGGAATGCCGAAGGACAGGGAGTTCCCGGGCTTGTGGGAGCGCGGGCGGCAGGTCCGGTGATGTTCGATATCCTGAATCTGCTGCCTTTTTCCGATGCCTGGTTCGATGAGCCTGATGCCGGAGTATGGGCCGATGTATGCAAGGATTCCGGCCATCTGGCAGGGCCCGGGTGCCCGGCAGTGAGCATGCTCCTTCCCGAAAGAGGGCTGGAAAGCGATCCCTGCCCCTATCATGGCAGCGGGGAATTCGTGCTTCCTCCGGCGATGGAATGGTTCTACAGGCAGTCCCATCCGGAATATACCGGAGCGCGGAAATCAGCTGTAGGAGCAGTCATTCAGTTTATCTATCCGCAAAGTGGTGCGGTGCTGGCATTGCCGCGCCAGCTCTCGGGTGAAGTGGAAGGAATCGTCTTCCGGGTGGCTCATCATCGCCCCGATGCCACGCTCTGGTGGCACCTGGACCGCAGTTATGTCGGGGAAACCACCCTCCGCCACGAGATGCTGCTCGCTCCCGCGCCCGGGCATCATGTCCTCACGGTAGTCGATCAGGACGGTTCAGTGGCCTCCGTAAGCTTCACTATTGCAGAATAAGCAAATAATCACTATATTGGCAAGTTAGTGACAAATAACTGAATTCAGATACTATGCAAAGAGTCCAGAAATTCCTCCACGATGCGGGCGTGTTTTTCCTCGCGACGGTAGATGGCGACCAGCCCCAGCTCCGCCCTTTCGGCATTGCCGAGATCATCGAAGGCAAACTTTACATCCAGACCGGACATGTGAAGGATGTGGCCCATCAGATTGCCGTTAATCCCAAGGTGGCCATCTGCGCCTACAACGGCAGCGAATGGCTCCGCGTGACCGCTAAACTTGTGGAAGATCCCCGGGTGGAAATCAAGAAGGCGGTTCTGGATGCCAATCCCACCCTGCGCTCCATGTACGACGAGAAGGACGACAATACCGCAGTGTATTATCTGACCGAAGCCAAGGCAAGCATCAACTCGTTCAAGGCTCCCCGGATCGATATCGAGTTCTAGCAGAAGCTGAGGATCTCTTCCTCCGTGACCAGGTTGAAGTCTCCCACGATAGAGTTCTTGAGCTGGGCGGCGGCAATCGAAAAATCCAGGCAGAACTGGGGATTATCCGGCCATTTCTCTGCAGCGTGGATATACGCTGCAACAAACGCGTCGCCCACTCCGACGGGGTCGACTATGGGGTAGATGTCGTAGATTTTTCCTTTATAGATGGTGCCGTGATGCCATAGAAGGGCGGTCAGGGTGTGCCGGTTGGTGGTAATCTGGTTGCGAAGACCTATCATCATCGATCCGCAATTCGGGAACTGCCGGTGCATCTGCTCGAAATAGCGCCCGTATGCTTCCATATCCAGGATGGTATCAGCCTCCATATGCGTCATCGGCACCTGGGGCACTCCGGATGCAACCTCCCATTCGTCCTGGTCGCCGAAGATGAAGTCGCTGTACTGCATCAGTTCGTGAAGGGTGCCGTGGGCGTCGGCCCCTTCGTATTTCCAGAGGTTCTTGCGGAAGTTGATGTCGCAGGTGATGCGAAGGCCCATCTCTTTGGCGGTCTGCACTGCCTCGAAGGTGGCGGCGGTGGCGGAAGGGGAGACTGCGCAGGTGATGCCGGAGCAGTGGAATATGTCCGTCTTGCCGAAGATATCCCTCCAGGGGAACATTCCCGGGGCGGAGGAGTAGAAGGAAGATCCGTCCCTGTCGTAGATGACCTTGGAACTGCGCTGGCAGGCTGCGGCCTCGAAATAATATGTGCCCAGACGGCTTCCGCCGCGCACTACGTTGCTGATGTCGATGCCATAGGCGGCGAGTTCCCGCAGGCAGGCGTTCCCCACCTCGTTCTGAGGCACTCGCGAGACATAGCCGACTTTGTTGCCGAGGGTGGCCAGAGACACCGCTACATTGGCCTCGGAGCCCCCGAAATGGCCTTCCCAATCATATCCTTGCGAAAAACGCCGGGCCCCGTTCTTGGACCAGCGCATCAGAATCTCACCGAAAGTGACTATGCTTTTCATCATATTATTTCTATTACTGCAAATTTAAACAATTTGATTAACTTTGTTTCATCGCAAAATGCCGTTCGTATGAAAAGAGCCGTAATTCTTGCAGTCTTTTTCTGGCTATGTATGCTGTCGTTCCCGCTCAAGGGAGCTCCCGTGCCCGTGCGGGACAGTGTCGGCTATGCAGGTGGGATGCGCTTTCATTTCATGTATGTGCCGGCATCCCTGCGGCCGGAAAAGCCTCTGGTAATCATGCTACACGGCTATGGCGGCAAAGCTGCCGGATACCGCCCAGAGATGCTGGAAGTAGCTGAACGTGAAGGCTTTGCATTGTGTATTCCGCAGGGGCTGAAGGCTCCGAAAGGAAAGACGGGCTGGTATGTGGGCTATCCGAAACAAGAGGGTATGAGGCAGGATGACGACGCGTTCATATGCTTCCTTGCAGAAGAGTTGTGCCGCCGGCACGGGCTGAATCCAAGCAATGTCTTCCTCACCGGAATGTCCAACGGGGGAGAGATGTGCTATCTGATCGGCCGGAAGCGTCCGGAGGTTTTCTCTGCCATCGCTTCCATCGCCGGCCTGACTATGAAATGGATAAGGGACGAGATACCTATGACTTCTCCCGTTCCTTTCATGGAGGTCCACGGCACCTCCGACACTACATCCCACTGGGAAGGGGATATGGATAACGAAGGTGGATGGGGAGCTTATATCCCCGTGCCCGAAGCGGTTGACTACTGGGTGCGGCAGGATGGCTGCAAGTACTCTTCCCGGCAGTATCTGCATCCGCTGAAAGAGGGCGCCCGCACTGTCGTGCTGCATCGCTGGACAGGAGGTGTCCCTGCCTGGGAAGGCGGTCCGCAATGCGAGGTGCGTCTATACGAAATCCGCGGCGGCAAGCATTCCTGGGGACTTTCGGATATGGACACCTGCGGAGAGGTATGGAACTTTTTTGAACAATATCTGCATAAATAACGCTTTATGAAACTTATACGACTGATTATGAGTATCGCAATTACCGCCGCCCTGGCAGGCGGCTGCGCAAAGACCGACGGAAAGTCCGTAGTCTACTTTACCCGTAACCTCTCTGCGGAGGGCCTGATCCAGGCCTATGAAAAGGTCAACGGCAAGATTGAAGGCCGCGTTGGAGTCAAGCTCCACACGGGTGAGCAGAACGGCCCTAACATCATCCCCCGCGAATGGGTCAAAGCCCTGATGGAGAAGGACTTGAAGGGTGCAAATATCATCGAGACCAATACCTATTACGAGGGTGACCGCTACACTACCGAGCAGCATCGCGAGACGCTGGAGGTGAATGGCTGGACCTTCTGCCCCGTGGACATCATGGATGCCGAGGGCACGGCCCTTCTGCCTGTAAACGGCGGCAAGTGGTTCAAGGAGATGTCCGTCGGCAAGAACCTGCTGAACTACGATTCCATGGTAACCCTCACTCACTTCAAGGGCCACACCATGGGCGGCTTCGGCGGCAGCAACAAGAACATCGGCATAGGCTGTGCCGACGGTCGCATAGGAAAGGCCTGGATACACACGAGGGAAGGCTCCGAAGACATGTGGAGCATTGCCGAAGAGGAGCTCATGGAGCGCATCTCCGAGTCCACCAAGGCTACCATCGACCACTTCGGCGAACACGTGACCTACGTGAACGTGATGCGCAACATGTCGGTCTCCTGCGACTGCGAAGGCCTTGAGGCAGAGGCGGTTGTGACTCCGGACGTGGGCATACTCTCATCTACCGACATCCTCGCCCTCGACAAGGCCTGCGTGGATATCATCTATGCCATGCACGACGAGGAGCACAAGCACTTCGTGGAGCGCATCGAGACCCGTCACGGACTGCGCCAGCTCACTTATATGAAGGAACTCGGCATGGGTAACGACGACTATGTAATCATCGACCTCGACAACGACGGCAAGCGCATCAGCGTCAAGGATGCCGCACGCGCATGCAAGAAGCGCAGCATCTACAACTACAGCACCCTCGGCAACAAGGGCCAGATGGTGAATCTTTCCGACTTCGAGGGCAAGGTGCTGCTGGTGGTGAACACCGCGTCCAAGTGCGGCTTCACGCCCCAGTACGATGGCCTGGAGGCCCTCTATCAGAAGTATAAGGACAAGGGCCTGGTGGTGCTCGGCTTCCCCTGCGACCAGTTCGGCGGCCAGGAGCCCGGCTCCAACGAGGAGATAGAAGAGTTCTGCCGCCTGAACCACGGCGTCACCTTCCCTCTCATGGCCAAGTCGGATGTGAACGGCCCCAAGGCAAATCCCGTGATGAAGTGGCTCTGGACCCTGAAACCCTTTGCCGGATTCGGGGAAGGGGAGACCGCAAAGTTCATGGATGCGATGCTCTCCAAGGCTGATCCGGAGTACGCCTCCAACCCCGACATCAAGTGGAATTTCACCAAGTTCCTGATAGACCGCAAGGGCCAGCCTGTGGCGCGTTTCGAACCTACGGTTGCCCCGGAGGCCCTGGAGGCCAGCATCGAGGCATTGCTGTAGGGGTTTCCGGCCAGGCCGGACTAGAACAGATAATCCAGAGTGATATACAGGGCGGGGCTGTCCCCGTCCTGTTTGTCAAGGGGGTATCCCCGGTCGCACGCGACGACCAGGTTTTCGTTGACAATCAGTCGGATGCCGGCGCCTGCGGACTGGTGAACGCGTTCGGCCATGGTGCCGCGCAGCTGCACATCGGCGGGAGCGGCCGGAAGAATCTCCCTTAAACTGGACGGCAGGGCGCTGATATCCAGCCCACGGAACACCCTGGCGGCATCGGTGAAAATGTTGGCGGCAAGGGCGAGATTCTGGTTCCAGAGCACGAAGCTGGCGAACCTCCAGCGCAGTTCCGCGGTGGCGCAGCCCATGTCCAGCCCCACCAGGCGGGTGCGCATGATGCCTCGCGCGGTTTCGTATCCTCCCATCCCCTCAAGATCCGTCCGCTGGCCCATGAAAGTCATGTAGGGAAGTACGTAGAATGGGGCTTGCCGCCCGAAGGTGCCCTCGTAGTTGAAGCGATAGGCGAGGGTGAGGACGTCGTTCGGAATCAGGGGCAGATAGTGCCTCCAGGTGAAGGAATAGCGGTAGAAGGGCGTCTCGCTGAGGGGGGCCAGCAGCACGTGGCCTTCCGCCCAGATGCCGCGGGAGGGGGCACCTTCCTTGTTGCGTGTGTCATACACCAGCCCGAAGCGCACTCCCGAAGAGAAGCCTCCGTCGGCATCCTTCGCGGAGATTACCCCGCTGGCCTTGCAGGCATCGTAGAGAGTGGGCATATTCTCGGGGAAAACATCTGCCGCGCTCTTTCCCTTGTTGATGCTGGCGTAGTCGATACTGCCTAGCTTATAGTAACTTGCGTAGATGCCGGCCTCCCAGCTGAGCGCCCCGGCAAGGCGCCCGATGAAGTCGGATTTGAAGAGATACTCATAGCGGGAGTAACGGTAGAAGGGCCTGGCCTGGGCGGCATCGAAATAGGTCTCGTAGCCGTTGAAACCGTAAAAGTCGTAGGCCTTGTCGATGTTCGCCTGGAAGTTGGTGCAGTTTCGCACTCCCGGGATCAGCTTGAAAGTGTCGTAGCGCAGCCGGATAATCTTGGAGCCCTTGGTGAAGTAGGAGAACTCCGAGTAGAACTTCGAGTCCAGGGCAGGGTAGTTCTCGCCAGTGCCATAGTCGAAGAGCATCAGCACCCCGCCGATCTGCATGCCCTTGTCGGCATCGTAGGCCAGGGCCGGGAAAGGCCCTACGCCGAGGCCGCTCTTGGTGATTTCTTCTTTCTGGGCCTTAAGCGGAAGAGCGAAGAAAAGGATAAGCAAAAGCGCGGATATTCTTTTCATAACTCAAATATAGTAAAAAATGCATTATCTTTGTCGGTGCTAAAACTACTATCAATTATCACTAAACTTTTTATGAGAAAGATTCTATTTACACTGATTTCTCTCCTTGCCGCCGGCGTGATGCTGTGTGCCCAGGAAGAGAAAGAGATGAAAACGGGCTGGTCCTTCGGTGTTCTACCCACGGCAACTTACTCTGTCGACAACGGATTCCAGGCCGGTGCTTTTGGCGACGTATATTATTATGGTGACGGCGGAACCTATCCGGATCCCCTGCATAAAATCAGCTGGGAAGGGTCATACTTCACGCACAGTCACCGTATGCGCCTTTATTTGGCTTACGACTCAAAGTATCTCATTCCGAACATGCGTGTGAATGCATCGGTCACATATATGACCGATCCGCTTTACAGCTTATGGGGCTTCAACGGCGCCGCTGCCACGCAGAACTATGACGTGTGGGGCAATAGGGATATGTATGTTCCTGCCACTACCTACAATGTGAACTATTATGGTATGAGCCGCGAGATGCTCCGTATTCTCGCCAATTTCCAGGGACGCATCACCGACAATCTCAACTGGGCGGCCGGTGTGAATTTCTGGAAATGGAACCTCGGAGCAATGAAGGACAAAGGTGTGGAAGTGAACGGCAAAAAGCAGTATTATGACACCATTGGCACCCTGTACAATTTCCTCGCTAATTCCGGAGTTCTCACCGACGCGGAAAAGAACGGTGGTCTTTCACTGGAGTTCAATGCCGGACTTGTCTACGACACCCGCGACATAGAGGCGGCTCCTAACAGGGGTATCTGGGCCGAGGCCTACCTGAACGGAAACTTTGTCGGCAGTCCATACCTGAAGGCCTGCGCATACTTCCGTCATTACATCAGCATCCCTATTCCCATCCCCGCAGGTAATCCCGTGTTCGCATATCGCCTCGCTTGGCAGCACACGATTGCGGGAGAGACACCTCTGTTCATGGTCCAGAACAACCCTCTGCTTGTTCAGCGTAACATGATCTCCGAGGGTTTCGGTTCCAGCAATACCATCCGCGGTCTCCGCGAGAACCGTATCCTTGCCGAGGGTATGGCTTGGGCAAATACCGAACTGCGCATCAAGCTCGTAAAGTTCAAACTGGCAAACCAGTACTTCTACATCGCCGTGAATCCGTTCTTCGATGCAGGTATCATCACCAAGCCTTACAAGGAGGATGCTCTTGCCAAGATTGCCGATGCAGACGGAAAGATTTACGATCCTGCATTCAATATCCTCACCGGGACCGGCGATCCTATTTACGATGCTTCCAAGGTCAACACGCTTGTCTACAGCGGCGGTGCCGGTCTGAAGATCGCCATGAACCAGAACTTTATCGTTTCCGCAGATTTCGCAAAGTGCTTCACCGAAGGCATGGATGCGGGTCTCTGGATAGGTATCGGTATCAACTATCAGTTCTAATCTCCCCGTGGCAGCTAACAGGTTGCTACGCAATAACTTAATAAAAAGTCTCCCCCTGGTTTCGAAGGGGGAGACTTTTAGTATATAGCTGATAATCAGGCGGTTGCCCGCCAGCGCGCTACTTGTAGATAGGACCGAAGTTGGCGCAGGCGCGGTAGTCGGC
>CAMJJO010000020.1 GCA_946406095.1 uncultured Bacteroidales bacterium
CCGGCCACGCCATTTTCGGCAGCTCCGGACGCATCGTGCGCCCTATGGACTGCAAGATTTGCGACGAGCAGGGCAACGAAGTGCCCCACGGCACCAAGGGCGAGATAGTCATCCGCGGAGAGAACGTTATGGCCGGATACTGGAAGAACCCCAAGGCCACTGAAGATACCATCATCGACGGATGGCTCCATACCGGCGACATGGGCTATATCTGCCCCTGGGATCCCGACTTCCTCTATGTGGTGGGCCGATTCAAGAGCCTGCTGATTTCCGCCGACGGCGAGAAGTATTCACCGGAGGGGTTCGAAGACAGCCTGCCGGAGGTTTCCAAGTATGTGGAAGCTGCCGTGCTTCACAATAACCAGAATCCTTACACCATCGCCCTGATAGTTCCGGCAAAGGATGCTCTTGCCGAATACGCGAAGCAGCAGGGCCTGGATCCTGCCTCACGTGAAGGCAAGGAGGCCATGCTCCGCAAGATACAGTCCGAGATAGACAGCTACAAGACCGGAGGTCCTCACGACACTCTCTATCCCGACCGTTGGCTCCCTGCGGCCGTAGTCATCTGCGACGAAGGCTTCACCATCGCCAACGGAATGCTGAATTCCACCATGAAGATGGTGCGCCGCAAGGTCGAGGAGCACTATGCCGACCGTATTGCATACGCCTACACCGCCGAGGGCAAGAACCTCCTGAACGAGAAGAATATCGAATCAATCTAAACAAAAAACAATATGACAACTGCAAAGAAACAGAACTACACCCCGGCTATCGTGGTGATGTTCGCACTCTTCTTCATGATTGCGTTCGTTACGAACCTCGCTGGTTCCATGGGCGTGATTGTCACAAATCAGTTCGGCGCATCCAAGGCTCTCTCGCAGCTTGGAACCCTCGCCAACTTCATTGCTTATGCGTGCATGGGCATCCCCGCCGGCCTTATCCTCAAGCGCAAGGGCTATAAATTCACCGCCCTGGCAGCCGTTACCGTCGGTCTTATCGGCGTGGCGATCCAGTTCCTCTCCGGTTATGTGGAGAGCTTCGGAGTCTATGTGCTCGGCGCCTTCGTGGCAGGCTTCTCTATGTGCATGCTCAACATCGTGGTGAACCCTATGCTCAACACCCTGGGCGGCGGCGGCAACAAGGGCAACCAGCTCATCCAGTGGGGCGGCACCTGCAACTCCACCGGCGGCACCATCGCTCCTATCTTCGTAGGTTGGCTGGTCGGCGGCAGCATCGCAGATGCAACCGTGGCCAAGGCAGCTCCCGTGATGATCATCGCAATGGCAATCTTCGCCATCGCCTTCCTCATCATCTGGTTCACCCAGATTCCCGAGCCTCACATGGAGACTCCCGAAGAGAAGGCAGCCCGCCTTGCAGGCAATGTGAAGAAGGATCCCCACAGTGCGCTAAGCTTCCGTCATTTCGTGCTCGGAGCCATCGCTATCTTCTTCTATGTGGGCATCGAGGTCGGTATCCCCAACACCGCTAACGTCCACTTCAGCAGCATTCCCAACGTGGGTCCCGCACTTGCCGGAACCATGATCGGATTCTACTGGTTCAGCATGCTCATCGGCCGTCTGATCGGCGCCTCCGCAGGCTCCAAGATCAGCAGCAAGATGATGCTTGGCGTGATGTCCGCCGTGGCCATCTGCCTGCTTCTCTGCGCCATCTTCGTTCCTGAAACGGTCGAGATCAAGGTCGGTGCAAACGTGATTCCGCTTTCCCTCGGATTCCTCGTGCTCTGCGGCCTTTGCACCTCCATCATGTGGGGCGCGATCTTCAACCTAGCAGTCGAGGGGCTCGGCAAATACACTGCAGCCGCTTCCGGCATCTTCATGACCCTGGTTTGCGGCGGCGGCATCATCCCGTTCCTCCAGAACCTTCTTGCCGACCATGTGGGTTCGATGCAGAGCTACTGGCTCATCATCGCCTGCCTGGCATTCCTCGTGTACTATGCATTCATCGGTTCCAAGAACGTCAACAAAGATATCCCGGTAGAATAATATGGATAAAGATTACGTAGTAGGTATAGACATCGGCGGCCAGAGCAGCAAGCTCGGAGTGGTCGATGCACGCGGCGAGGTCCTCGCCCAGAGCGTTGTGAAGGCAAATCCCAGTGCGGATGCCGATGTGATTATCAAAGAGCTGGCCGATGCGGTCATCAAGCTCGTCGCCCAGTCCGGCAAACACGGCCAGATCCGCGGCATAGGTGTTGGCGCTCCGAACGGAAACTATTACACCGGGAGCATCGCTTTCGCACCCAATCTTCCCTGGGCGGCGCACGGCGAGGTAAAATTCGCCGAAAAGCTTTCCGAGGCCTGCGGAGGTATTCCCGTATCCCTTACCAACGACGCCAATGCGGCCGCTGTGGGTGAGATGACATACGGCGTTGCCAAGGGCATGAAGCACTTCATCATGATTACTCTCGGCACCGGTGTCGGAAGCGGCATCGTGATCGACGGAAAGGTCGTCTACGGAGCCGACGGATTTGCCGGCGAGCTCGGCCACACCATCGCGGTCCGTCATAACGGACGCCTCTGCGGTTGCGGCCGCACAGGCTGCCTCGAGGCATATTGCTCCGCCATCGGCGTAGCCCGTACCGCCCGCGAATGGCTGGATCTCAGCGATGAGCCTTCACTCCTTCGCGAAGTCCAGAATATCACTTCCAAGGATGTGTACGAAGCAGCCAAGGAGGGTGATGCGGTGGCTCTCCGCGTTTTCGACTTCACCGGTCGCATTCTTGGCGAGAAACTTGCAGACTTCATCCAGTTCTCTGCACCTGAGGCTATCGTTCTCTTCGGAGGCCTGGCACGTGCCAAGGACTTTATTTATGAACCCACTCTCAAGGCGATGAACGACAATGTCCTGCCTTTGTGGAAGGGGAAGGTAAAACTTCTCTTCTCGCAGCTTAAGGAGTCCGATGCCGCCATACTCGGGGCATCCGCTCTGGCGTGGGAACTTTAGAAACAACTGTATAACTTTATAAGTAAGATGAAAAAGATTTATTTGTTCGCAGTCCTCGCAGCAGGACTTGCAGTAGCCGCCTGCTCCCCTAAGGCAGAGAAGGCAGGCGTGGAAGATGGCGAAGAAGCCGTCGAAACCGTGAAAGAGGTCGTGAAGACCGCCAAGGATTTCAAGCCCAGCAAGGCTCAGCTCGATTCCGTTTCTTATCTCGTGGGCATCAACTTCGGTTCCTTCATCAAGGGATATGACTTCGGCGATCTGAACTATGCCCAGATCAAGAAGGGTATGAACGATTTCATCAAGGCCAAGGGCAACATGCGTGACCCCGACTTCGGTGAGCAGTTCAAGATCAATCCCGAGGAGATGAACCGTCTCTTCGGCGAGTTCCTCGAGAACAGGCGTTCCCTCAAGCTCCTCACCAACAAGGAAGCTGAAGAGAAGTTCCTTGCCAAGAACAAGACCAAGGAAGGCGTCGTAGAGCTCGAGAGCGGCCTCCAGTACAAGATCATCAAGGAAGGCGGCGTAAAGCCTACCAACGACAAGGATACCGTCTGGGTCCGCTACCAGGGCAAGACCCTCGACGGCAACGTATTCGACGAGGTTACTCCCGACCGTGACTCTATCCGCTTCACTCTCGACCGCGTAGTCAAGGGTTGGACCGAGGGTATCAAGCAGGTCGGCGAAGGCGGCACCATCGAACTTTATGTTCCCGCCAAGCTCGGATACGGTGAGCGCGGCAACCAGGGCATCGAGCCCAACGCCACCCTCATCTTCACCGTGGACCTCTGCAAGGTCGCACCTTTCGTAGAGAAGGCTGAAGAAACGAAGTAAGGATCCTTACTCGTTCTCGTCATAGATGACGTCCTCTTCTTCGAGGGCGTCATCTTCGTTTTCGTCGTCCTCGTCTTCGTCTTCGTCATCGTCATCGTCGTCGTCGAGGTCTTCATCGTCGTCGAGGCCCAGCATTCCCAGAATGCCGGAGGGCTTTTCGCCGGGGAGGCGGCGACGGTTGTCGGGAAGGTCTTCGAAGGCCACGTAGCCGTGCTCGAACTCGATGGGAAGGGGCCCCTTGGAGTCGACTATCTCCGGAAGATTGACTTCCTTGCCGGTTTCAACTCCTTCGAATGTGACAATCACATATTTTTTTGAACTGACGTCGTAGAAGTATTGGTAGCGCACGATGCCGGCATTCACTGTTTCTGCCATGGAAACCTCGTCCACCGCTTTGTTGCCGGGGAGGGGCATAAGGGCGAAGCGCCCCGCCACGTTACCTGCTTCGTCGAAGGCCTTGAACAGAATCTGCTGATCCTGAGGGAACTCAAGATCGGCGCGAAGTTGCTTGTGAAGCGTATACAGACTGTTCGTGGCGTTTACCAGATAAACCCTGTAAAAGCCCTTGATTCCTTCCAACGTGACGCGGTAACGGTAAGTCATCTTCTAACCAAATTTCGTTTTACATTGCGAATATACAAGATTTTTGCTAATTTTGGTAATGCTTTCGCCCGATAAATATCTAAGCATCGCCGCGCCGTCCGAAGGTCTCTTCAAGGACAGCGGCAGCCGTTTTATCGCATATGCATACCCAATCTCTTCTGAGTCAGATGTTAAACCGATTGTAGACAGGCTGCGGGCAGAGCATCATGGGGCGCGGCATCACTGCTTCTCGTACCGCATCGCGAAGGTAGAAGATACGCTCGGAGGCCCCACCCTCACCAGGGAGGGCATCTGGCGCGCAAACGACGACGGCGAGCCCTCCGGAACGGCCGGAAGGCCCATCCTCGGGCAGATAGATTCGAAGGGCCTGCAGAACGTGCTGGTGGTGGTAGTGCGCTACTTCGGTGGCATCCTCCTGGGCGTGCCCGGCCTCATCAGGGCCTACAAATCCGCCACTGCCGATGCTTTGGAAAAGGCGCAGATAGTGGAAAAAACCGCCACCCGCCGCTGGAGCATTGAGTTCGGATATGAACTTATGCCCGCCGTTATGGGCGAACTCAAGGCACAGGGCCTGGAGGTCGTCAGCCGCGACTTCGCGGAGGAGTGCAGCCTCACGGTAGACATCCCTCTGTCAAAAGAGAGAGCTTTTTTGGAACATACAGAAAAAATAGGTATCTTTAAAGATAAAATCAAATTAACCGATTTAACGCAATGAGCAAAATCCACGTATTTAATGCAGGCCCCTGCCTCCTTCCCCAGGTGGCCATCGAACACGCACGCGAAGCCCTTCTCGACTTCAAAGGGACCGGTGTATCACTGATATCCATTTCACACAGAACCAAGGAATGGGAGGAGACCATGAATGAAACCCGTGCTCTCTGGCGCGAAATCCTGAACATCCCCGAAGACTATGAAACCGTATTTCTCGGCGGCGGCGCCAGCCTGCAGTTCCTCTACGTTGCAATGAACTACCTCGAGAAGAAGGCTGCATACCTCGACACGGGCGTGTGGGCACACAAGGCCCTCAAGGAGGCCCAGGGCATAGGCGAGGCATATGCTATTGCCTGCTCCAAGGACAGGAACTACACCTACATCCCCAAGGGATTCGAAATCCCCACCGATCTGGACTATCTCCACATCACCACCAACAACACCATTTACGGCACCGAGATCAAGCACGACATGGACTGCCCCGTTCCCCTCATCGCGGATATGTCTTCCGACATCCTCTCCCGCAGGGTGGACGTGAGCAAATATGAGCTGATCTACGGCGGCGCCCAGAAGAACGCGGGCCCTGCCGGCGTGGCCTTCGCCATCATCCGCAAAGACAGCCTCGGAAAGGTCAGCCGCTACATCCCCACGATGCTCGACTACCGCACCCATCTCGACAAAGAATCCATGTTCAACACCCCTCCCGTGTTCTCCATCTACGTGATGAACGAGACCCTCAAGTGGCTCAAGAGCATCGGAGGAATCGACGCCATCCACGAGATCGACGAGAAGAAGGCCGCCACCCTCTATGCCGAAATCGACCGCAACTCCCTCTTCACAGGCACCGCCGAGAAGGAAGACCGTTCCATTATGAACGTCTGCTTCGTGATGGCTCCCGGCTACGAAGACCTGCAGGACGAGTTCTTTGCCTTTGCAAAGAGCAAGGGAATGATAGGCATCAAGGGCCACCGTTCAGTGGGCGGCTTCCGCGCATCTCTCTACAACGCCTGCACCCAGGAAGATGTGGAGGCGCTGGTTGCAACTATGAAGGAATTTGAAGCTCTCAAGAAATGAAAGTCCTGATTGCAACCCAGAAACCCTTTGCCGCTGCAGCAGTGGCAGGGATCAAAGATATCCTCGTAAAGGGCGGGCACGAAGTGGCGCTGCTCGAAAAGTATCCCGAGCAGGCCGACCTGGTGAAGGCAGTTGCCGATGTCAACGCCCTCATCATCCGTTCGGATAAAGTTACCGCCGAGGTGCTCGACGCCGCTCCTCAGCTTAAGATAGTCGTCCGCGCAGGCGCAGGATTCGACAATGTCGATCTCGCCTCTGCCACCGCACACGGAGTGGTGGTGATGAATACCCCCGGCCAGAACTCCAACGCAGTGGCCGAGCTTGCCATCGCAATGATGATTTTCATGGCCCGCACTCAGTTCACTCCCGCAACCGGCTCCGAAGTTCAGGGCAAGACCCTGGGCATCCAGGCATTCGGCAACGTGGGCCGTCTGGTGGGCGCCAAGGCCAAGGCCCTCGGCATGAAGGTCAAGGCACTCGACCCTTTCCTCACCGATGAGCAGATCGCCGCAGGCGGAGCCGAGCCCGTCCACACCCTGGACGAACTCTACACCGGCAGCGATTATCTCTCCCTCCACATTCCGGCCCTGCCCGCCACGATCGGCAGCATCAACTACGATCTCATCACCAAGATGCCCAAGGGCGCAACCCTGGTGAACACCGCCCGCAAGGAGGTCATCGACGAGGCCGGCCTCGAGAAGGCCCTTGAAGACCGTCCGGACCTCAAGTATGTTACCGATGTGATGCCGGACAACTATGCAACCCTGCAGGAGAAGTTCGGCCTCCGCGTGTTCGCGACTCCCAAGAAGATGGGCGCGCAGACCGCCGAAGCCAACGTGAACGCTGGCCTTGCCGCCGCGAATCAGATAGTGGATTATTTTGCAACGGGCAACACCCGCTTCCAGGTAAACAAGTAGGATATGGTACGAGTAAAACCCTTTGCGGCAATCCGGCCGCCCAAGAACCTCGTCACCGAGGTCGCAGCACCTCCGTACGACGTGCTGAACTCCCAGGAAGCAAAGGCGATGGCAGGGGAGAAGAGTCTCCTGCACATCACCAAGCCCGAAATCGATTTCGACCCCATCGCAGGCGAGCACGAGCAGCGCACATATGACAAGGCTGTCGCCAACTTCAAGCTCTGGAAAGAGCGTGGCTGGCTGGTGCGCGAAGACAAAGAAAAGTACTATGTCTATGCCCAGACCATGGGCACCCGCACCCAGTACGGCCTTGTGCTCTGCGCACATACCGACGACTATGCCAACGGCATAATCAAGAAGCATGAACTCACCCGCAAGGACAAAGAAGACGACCGCATGATCCACGTCCGCATCCAGAATGCCAACATCGAGCCTGTCTTCTTCGCCTTCAAGGACAACAAGGAACTTGGAGATATCATCGCCAGGACCGCTGCCGGGGAGCCGGAATACAAGTTCGTGGACGAAAACGATTTCACCCACACTTTCTGGGTAATCGACGATGACGCGGTCAATGCCCGCATCACGAAGATTTTCGAGACTGAAGTGGATGCTTTCTACGTTGCCGACGGCCATCACCGCACGGCGGCAGCCGCCCGCGTGGGCGCCGAGAAGAAGGCCCAGAATCCCAACCACACCGGCAACGAGGAGTACAACTTCTTCATGGCCGTGTGCTTCCCCCAGAGCCAGCTCGCCATCATAGATTACAATCGCGTGGTGAAGGATCTCAACGGCCTCAGCCCGAAAGATTTCTTCAAGGCCCTTGAAGAGGATTTCATAGTGGAATGCAAGTGCGATTGCACGAAAGACGGAGGTGAATGCCATTGCGAGTATCCGTGCCATTGCAACTGTTCTGAGATTTATCATCCAGCAGGCCTCCATAACTTTTCGATGTATTTTGAAGGGGTATGGTACAGCCTTACCGCCAAGCCCGGCCGTTACGACGACTCCGACCCCATCGGGGTGCTGGATGTGACCATCCTCTCCAACCTTGTGCTGGACAAGATCCTGGGCATCAAGGACCTCCGCACCGACAAACGAATCGACTTCGTCGGCGGAATCCGCGGTCTCGGGGAACTCAGCCGTCGCGTGGACAGCGGCGAAATGGCGGTTGCCTTCGCGCTGTATCCCGTTTCGATGGACCAGCTCATCCGCATCGCGGACACAGGCAACATAATGCCGCCCAAGACCACCTGGTTCGAGCCCAAGCTCCGCTCCGGCCTGGCAATTCACTCATTAGATTAACAAGTATGAAAGACTACTCCGCCGAAATACACAGCACGCTGAAGGAATTCTTCGGATACGACAACTTCAAGGGCGATCAGGAGAGCGTGATCAATCACCTTCTTAACGGAGGCGACGCCTTTGTGCTGATGCCTACCGGCGGAGGAAAGTCTCTGTGCTACCAGCTGCCTGCCCTCGTGGCGGACGGCACGGCAATCGTGATCTCGCCTCTGATCGCGTTGATGAAGAACCAGGTGGACGTGCTCCGCGGATTCGTCAGCAGCAACGAAAGCATCGCCCACTTCCTGAACTCTTCGCTCTCAAGGCAGGAAATAGACGATGTGAAGGCGGATTTGCTCGCCGGGCGCACCAAGATTCTTTACGTCGCTCCGGAATCCCTCACCAAAGAAGAGAACGTCGCCCTGCTGAAGGAAATCCACATATCCTTCTATGCGGTGGACGAAGCGCACTGTATTTCGGAGTGGGGACACGACTTCCGGCCGGAATACAGGCGTATCCGCAGCCTCGTGAACGAGATTGGCCGCGCGCCCATCATCGCCCTCACCGCGACTGCAACGCCCAAGGTGCAGAGCGACATCCTCAAGAATCTGGGAATCCAGGATGCGGTAATCTTCAAATCATCCTTCAACCGCCCCAACCTCTACTACGAAATCCGTAACAAGGTCGAGCCCGAGAAGGACATAGTGCGTTTCATACGCCAGAACCCCGGCAAGTCCGGCATCATCTACTGCCTCAGCCGCAAGAAGGTAGAAGAGATGGCGGCCTTCCTCAGCATCAACGGCATACGGGCCCTGCCCTACCACGCGGGGCTCGATGCCAAGGTGCGGGCCGAGAACCAGGACAAGTTCCTGATGGAGGAAATAGATGTGATAGTGGCCACCATCGCCTTCGGGATGGGCATCGACAAGCCGGACGTGCGCTTCGTCATCCACTACGACATCCCCAAGAGCATAGAAAGCTACTATCAGGAGACGGGCCGTGCAGGCCGTGACGGCGAAGAGGGCCTCTGCATCACCTATTACTCCTATAAAGACATACGCAAACTCGAGAAGTTCATGCAGGGCAAGCCGGTGGCGGAGCAGGAAATCAGCCGCCAGCTCCTGAACGAGGTGGTGGCATATGCCGAATCCGGCCAGTGCCGCCGCAAGCTCCTTCTCAACTACTTCGGAGAGGAATACGGGCAGGAGAACTGCGGCTGTTGCGACAACTGTCTGCATCCCAAGCCGGTGTTCGACGGCCGCAAGGATATGCAGCTGGTAATAGACCTCATCACCAGCCTTCCCGAGCATTTCAAGGTGGAGCATCTGGCCTGCATTCTTGCCGGAAAGGAGAACGCCCTCATAAAGAGCTACCGCCACGACGAGCTGGAGTTCTTCGGCAAGGGCAGCGCCCACGACGAGCGCTACTGGATAACCGTAATCCACCAGGGGGTGGTGCACCATCTGCTCGAGAAGGAGATAGAATCCTACGGCCTGATTTCAGTGACCGGAGCAGGGCTTGAGTTCCTGATCAACCCCTGGAAACTGGAGCTTGTGCAGGACGGGGTATTCTCTGACGACGGCTCCGAGGATTTCGACGACGACGAGTCGCTTGCTGCGGCCAATGCGGTCCGAGGCGGAGGGGGCTGCGACGAAACGCTCCTCAAGATGCTCAAGGACCTCCGCAAAGATGTGGCCCGCAGGCTCAAACTCCAGCCCTGGATCATCTTCGGGGATCCCGCCCTGCAGGATATGGCCATCCTGTATCCGATTACTATCGATGAACTCCGCAACTGCCAGGGCGTGGGCGAAGGCAAGGCCCGCAAGTTCGGCTCCGAGTTCGTAAAGATGATCGCGCAGTATGTGGAGGAGAACGACATCACCCGTCCGGACGATTTCATCGTGAAATCCGCCCCCAACAAGAGCGCGAACAAGATTTTCATAATCCAGAGCATAGACCGCCGGATGGACCTGGAGGACATAGCCTCCGCCAGGGGAATGGATATCGAAGAACTCGTTTCCGAGATAGAAGGCATAGTTTCCACCGGCACTAAGCTGAATCTGGACTACTACATCGAAGAGAACTACGACGAAGAAGACGTAGAGGAAATCTACGAGTACTTCAGCACCGAAGCGGAATCCGACTCGGTCGAAGACGCCATCGCCGCCCTCGGTGGGGACTTCGAAGAGCTCGAAATCCGCCTCATCCGCGTCAAGTTCCTCTGCGACATAGCATCATAGAAAGCAATGATACCTAAAGATACGGTCGACCTCATCCTGAATACCGTTCGGATAGAGGACATAGTGGGAGACTTCGTGACGCTGAAGCGCCGCGGGGCCAACTACGTGGCCTGCTGTCCGTTCCATCAGGAGAAGACCCCGTCGTTCTACGTATCTCCTTCAAAAGGTATCTACAAGTGCTTCGGCTGCGGAAAGTCCGGCTCGGCAGTGGGCTTTCTGATGGAGCATGAGCACAGTTCCTACGTGGAGGCGCTGCGCTACATCGCGAAGCGCTATAATATAGAGGTAGTGGAGGAAGAAGAATCTCCGGAGGAACTTGCCAGCCGCCAGCGCAGCGAAAGCCTGCTGCTGGTGAGTGAGTTTGCGCAGAAGTTCTTCGCGGAGCAGCTGAAGGCCGGAGAAGGGAAGGATGTGGGCCTGGCCTACTACCATTCCCGCCGTCTGGAAGACGAGACCATCGCAAAATTCGGCCTCGGATGGGCCCCTTCGGGGAAGGATGAACTGCTGCAGGCTGCCCGCAAGGCCGGTTATAAGGATGAGTACCTGATCGACGCCGGGCTGGTGGTGAAGCGCGAGGACGGCACCCTGGCGGACAAGTTCCGCGAGAGGGTGATGTTCCCCATCCAGAGCGTGAGCGGGCGCACCATAGCCTTCAGCGGGCGCACCCTCAAGGCAGACAACCCTGCCAAGTATGTGAATTCCCCCGATACGGAAATCTACCGCAAGAGCAATATCCTCTTCGGCATCTATTACGCCAAGAGCGAGATTTCCAGAGCAAACGAGTGCATCATCGTGGAGGGGAATATCGACTATGTGATGCTGCAGCAACTGGGTATCCACAATGTGGTGGCCCCCTGCGGAACGGCCCTCACGGTTCAGCAGGTGCGGCTCATCCGCAAGTTCACCGACAACATCCTCCTTATGAACGACGGCGATTCCGCCGGCATCCACGCTTCGCTCAAGGACATAGATCTCATACTTTATGAGGGATTGAATGTGCGCGTTGTGCTTCTCCCGGAAGGTGAGGACCCCGATTCCTTCAGCAAGGGACGTTCCCTGGAGGAGGTGCAGCGGTATATAGAAGACAATGCGAAGGATTTCCTGGATTTCAAGGCTGATATCCTGCTGGGAGAGGCCGCCGGGAATCCGCTCAAGAAGGCGAACTTCGTGAACGACATCGCGGACACCATCGCCCGCATCCCCGACGCCGTCAAGCGTTCGGTGTACGTGAATGCCGCATCCGAAAAGTTCGACGTGGCGGCAGATATCATCTTCCGCCGCGTGAAAGTCACTCGGGACAAGTTGCTGGAAGATGAGCGCCGCGAGCGCGAACGTGAAGCCCGCTTGGCAGATGCCGGGGCGGGGCCGGATGCCCACTCTGGAGCATTTTCCCGGAACGGGTCGCTCAGCGACGCGGAAGAGGGGGCCCTTCCGGCCCCGCCCGCTGACAAATACATCCCGGAGGTCAAGATTTTGGCCGCGGTCGAAGAAGACATCCTTACCTTCCTGCTTCAACACGGCTACGAACAACTCCACTTCGAAACCGACTCCCCGTACTACGACCCCGAAGCCACGGATACCGTCGCCGACTTCATCTCTGCAACCATCGAATCCACCGGGAAGCCCCTGGCGAACGAGGGCTATCGCCGCGTGTATGACGCTTATCTGGACCTTTATTATGAGGGCCGCGACCAGGCCGAAATCATCCGCACCCTGCTGGATTCCCCCGACCGCACCCTCGCGGAGATAGTTGGAGACTTCTCCACCCGCAAATACCAGCTGTCGGTAAAACGCCTGGAGAGTTCCCTTACCAACGAGCAGTCCTGGCTCGTGAGCTATGTGCCCAGGGCTATGCTCACCCTTGCCGAAAGGCGCGCGGCAGCCCGGCTGGAGGAGATACGCAGGGCCCTCAAAGATGCCTCCGGCGAAGAAGAATTGGCACTTATGAAGGAAATGACTACCCTTCAGCGCCGCCAAAGAAAACTGAAAGAAACTCTGAAAAAAGAAGATTAGTTATATATGGAAAAGAAGTTCAAGAGAACCCTTGTGACCTGTGCGTTGCCATACGCCAACGGTCCTGTGCATATCGGGCATCTGGCCGGCGTGTATGTGCCCGCCGATATTTACGTGAGGTATCTCCGCCTGCGCGGGGAGGACGTGCTGTATGTGTGCGGAAGCGATGAGCACGGTGTGCCCATCACCATCAAGGCCCGTCAGCAGGGATGCAGCCCCCAGGACATAGTAGACAAATACCACAAGATAATCGCCGACAGTTTCAAGGCGCTGGGCATCAATTTCGATATCTACGGCCGCACAAGTTCGAAGATACACGAGAAGAATGCATCCGAATTCTTCCGCAAGCTCTACGACGAGGGCAAGTTCGTAACTCAAGAGAGCGAGCAGTACTACGACCCCGAGGCCAAGACCTTCCTCGCGGACCGCTACATAGTGGGCACCTGCCCCAAGTGCGGCAACGAGAATGCCTACGGTGACCAGTGCGAGAAGTGCGGCTCCACCCTCAGCCCCGAGGAACTCATCAATCCCCACTCCAAGTTGAGCGGCGCTGCCCCTATCAAGAAAAAGACTACCCATTGGTATCTGCCCCTGCAGGATTACGAACCCTGGCTCCGCGAGTGGATACTGGAAGGCCATAAGGAATGGCGCAGCAACGTCTACGGCCAGGTGAAGAGCTGGCTGGACGGCGGCCTGCAGCCCCGTGCCGTCACCCGCGACCTCGACTGGGGTGTGCCTGTGCCGGTGGAAGGCGCCGAGGGCAAGGTGCTCTATGTCTGGTTCGACGCCCCGATCGGCTATATCTCCAACACCCAGGAACTCCTGCCGAATGACTGGGAGAAGTGGTGGAAGAGCCCGGACACCAAGCTGGTGCATTTCATTGGCAAGGACAATATCGTTTTCCACTGCATAGTCTTCCCTTCGATGCTGAAGGCCTATGGTGACGGCTACATCCTCCCGGAGAACGTGCCTGCCAACGAGTTCCTGAATCTTGAGGGAGACAAGATATCCACTTCCCGCGGCTGGGCTGTGTGGGCGCATGAGTATGTGCAGGATTTCCCCGGCAAGGAGGATGTGCTGCGTTATGTGCTGACCGCGAACGCCCCCGAGACCAAGGATAACGACTTCAGTTGGAAGGAGTTCCAGACGCGGAACAATTCCGAGCTGGTGGCCATCTTCGGCAACTTCGTGAACCGTGCTGTGGTGCTGACTCACAAGTATTTCGAGGGCAAGGTGCCGGCGGCAGGCGAGTTGACCGACGTGGACCGCGAGACGCTGGCAGAGATTCCGGCTCTTCGAGAGAGTCTGGAGAAGAATATAGAGAATTACCGTTTCCGCGAGGCGCTGAAGGATGCGATGCAGATTGCGCGCGTTGGCAACAAGTACATTTCCGATAGCGAGCCGTGGAAGCTTGCGAAGACGGATCTGGCGCGCACCGGCACCATCCTGAACGTGTGTCTGCAGCTTTGCGCCGATCTTGCCATTGCTTTCGAACCTTTCACTCCGTTCGCCTGCGAACGCCTTCGCAAAATGTTGAACGTTCAGCCTTCCGCGAAAAGCAAAGGGCCGGGCCGTGTCCCGCAAGGGGAGCCCGGTCCCGGCATTGCTTTTCCGACTGCCAACGCTCCTACAATCGACTGGGAGCAGCTGGGCGCAAGCGATATTCTGCCTGAGGGTCATCAACTGGGCGAGGCGGAGCTGTTGTTCGCGAAGATCGAGGATGACGTGATCCAGAAGCAGCTGGACCGTCTGGCAGCCATTCGCGCAGAGAAGGAGGCGGAGGCAAAGGCCGAACTGGCGAAGCAGGTGACTCCCCAGAAGGAAGAATGCACTTTCGAGGATTTCGAGAAGATGGACATCCGCACTGCCACAGTGCTCGAGGCCGAGCGTGTGCCCAAGACCGACAAACTCCTCAAACTCACCATCGACACCGGCATCGACAAGCGGGTGATAGTCTCCGGCATTGCCGAGTATTACAGCCCGGAAGATATGCTGGGCAAGCAGATCTGCATCCTCGCCAACCTCAAACCGCGCGTTATCAAGGGCATTGAGAGCAAGGGAATGATCCTGATGGCTAAGCAGAATGACGGCACCATGCGCTTCATCACTCCGCAGGAAGCGGTGTGCAACGGCGCACAGGTAGGCTGAGAATTATTATATTTGTAACCGTATGAGTAAGAGACTGTTAATACTGGCCTTGGCTTCGGCATCCATCCTGCCGTCGTGCACGGAGGAGCCGCGGAATACCGAGCCGCTGACCGACCCGTGGCTGCGGGAGCGCACCCCGGTGAATATCCGGCTGGAGTCTCAGATCGGGGCGGCCGTAATCACGGACGACTGGACCGACGATACCGTGGGCTCCGTCACAGTGAGCCTCATCACCACCGGGCTGGACCTCAGCAAGGTGAAGGTTGAGGCAGTGGATTTCAAATATCCCGACAGCGAGTTCTGCCCCAAAGCGAGCATAGGCCCGGGAAGCACCCTGGACCTAAGTTCCGGCAAGACATCGTTCACGGTTACCGCCTATAATGGCGAGACGCGCACCTATTCGCTTGAATACAGCAAGTTCCGGGATCCGCTGGAGGGCACCTATTCCTTTACCAAGGTGGCCGGAATCCTGGACGAAAAGAATGCCCCCCAGTGCTCTTTCATAGTAGTGGGAGGCTGGGATGGCGAGGTGGTCCGGTCTACCATAATGGATAAATGGTGGCACTGGGATACCGGTTATATGCCCACCGACGAAGACGACAACATCCTTAGTTTCCGCCTGGAAAAGGCAGATGCCGAGACCGGCGAAACCTATGGCACACTCGACAACAAGGCCGGCCCGGACGGGCTGTATGCCAATTATATGTACGACGGCACTAAGGATATGAATGAGCAATACCGTATCTTCCCAAAGGGCAAGAGCCGCTGGCACAAGCCGGACGAGAATACGGTGGTAGTGCACTCTTTCGAAGACACGGAATACACGACGCCGCTCTATACGGTGTATATTGTCGGAGCCGGCGAACAGACGGTGGCCGGGGTCAGCTATATGATCCCTTCCGGTGCCTTCGCCCGTGCCTTCCCCGGTCCGTTCAACACCATAGACTGGAACTATCCCGACACCCGTTGGTATACCGACAACCTGCGCTTCACCGTCTGGCTGGTGCAGAAAGATTCCGACAATCCCGCCGAATAAGTCATGCTTCGCCTTAGGACCATAGGCCTGCTGGCCGTGCTCTCGCTCGCGTGCGCGCACTCGTGCACGAAGCCCGATCCTGCCCCTGCACCTGTAGACACCCGGGAAATCAGCCTGTCCAGCGAAGAAGTATCCATCAGCCCTGCCGGCGGCACGTTCGAAGTTGAGGTATTTGCCAACTTTGCCTATCGCATCAGCATCGATGCATCCTGGATAGTGGAGGCCGGCGGCACGGAGCTCCTTCCCAAGTTCAAGGCGGAAGCCAATCCCGACATCTTCCAGAGGAGTTGCAAGATACGTTTCATCGACAAGACCGATCGCTACTACTACAAAGAAGTGACCGTTATCCAGCGGGCGGATTCTTCTTTGGGAGGCACCCTGAATATCGTAGACAAGAATGCCACAGCCGAGACCAAGGCGCTGCTGGCCAATCTCTGGAAGATTGCGGACAAAGGCTGGATGTTCGGGCATCACGACGACCTCTGGTATGGCCGTTACTGGTACAACGAGCCCGGCGGATCCGACACCAAGGCCGTTTGCGGGGACTATCCCGCCGTGTTCAGCGTAGACTTCGGCGAGATAATGGACGACCGCTGGCAGGATTCCTCCAACGCCATCCGCCGCAGGGTGATACTCGAAGCCCGGGAAAGGGGGGAGGTGATCATGGCCTGCATGCATGTGAACAATCCCAAGACGGGCAAGGATTCCTGGGACAATTCCTCCGCCGAGGTGGTGAAGGAACTCCTAACCGAGGGCTCCGCCACCCAGAATAAGTACCGCGCCTGGCTCGACCGCCTAGCGGACTTTGCCAACAATCTGAAGGACTCCAAGGGCAATCTTGTGCCAATCATCTTCCGGATGTACCATGAGCACACCCAGGAATGGTCGTGGTGGGGGAGCAAATGCACCACAGCAAGCGAGTTCGTCCAGCTCTGGCAGATTACCATCCAGTACCTGCGGGACTACAAGGGCGTGCACAACTTTCTCTATGCCATCTCTCCCCAGATGGACGGCATCTACACCGATCCGCAGGAGCGCATACGATACCGCTGGCCGGGTGACGAGTGGGTGGATTTTATCGGGATGGACTGCTACCACGGCAAGAACAATGTGGCTTTTGCCGCCAACCTGAAGGCCCTGGTGGCCGTTTCCGAGGCTAAGCGCAAGCCTTGCGGGGTTACGGAAGACGGCCTCGAATCCTTTACCCAGTCCGATTACTGGAGCCGCTTCCTGGTGAACCCCTCTGAAGGCCGCCGTATATCGATGATAACGATGTGGCGTAACAAGTACGTGGGCAACGACGAAGCCGACAAACACTATTTCAGCGTCTATCCCGGGCATCCTTCCGAAGAAGATTTCCGGAAGATGCATGCCCTCGACAGAGTACTTTTCAGCAAAGACCTCCCGGACATGTACACCATGCCGGCAGGATATGAAGTAAAATGACACACCATATGACCAAAACCTTTATAATTTGTAATAGCTTCGTGATATGAAGAATTTTATCTATTTAGTGGCTTATTTTTTGGTTGTTACGTGTTCACTTCCTTTTGAATCTATGGTGATTCGTTCTTTCGAAAACAAAAGCTCGATTAAACCATTGGTTGGGATTCTAGATTTTGATTATTGCGACAGGTCAGTTCATCCAAATGCCCTTATTGATAAAGACAATGAAAGAATTCGTTTTTCATTAAGCAGCAAAAGAGCATGGAAGAATAAACTAAAAGACTCATTATTAATTGTTTTCATTGATCCGTCCATAATATCCTTGGAAAGCAAATATGTGCTTTCTAAGGAGGATTCAGATAGAATTAATAACACGCCGTCATGTGTGTTAGTCAAATATGTTCTTTCAAGACAACAATTTGAGGATCCAAGTTACTATTGTAGGGTATTCCCACCAAATGATAATATGAGGGATGTTATTATGATCCCATCATTTCAGGAAGTGGTTGATAGATATAACAATTGATGTCGCAATACCTCTATGAAATATATTAAACGAACAATATATGACTGTATCTCTAAAATCCACCCTGGCCCTGGCTCTGGCACTGATGATGAGCGTGATGCTCCCTGCAGTGGCACAGAATACCAGGACAGTGCACGGAAAGATCTCCGATGAGGCGGGAGAATCGCTGATGGGGGCCGCCGTGCTGCTGCAGGGAACCACGCGCGGCGCGGTGACGGATATCAACGGCAACTATTCCATGCAGGTGCCTGCCGGGGAAGTGGTGCTGGAGGCATCCTTCATCGGATATCTGTCCAAGACCTTCAAGGTGGGCCCCGGCCAGGCACTTCTCAATATAGTGCTTGAGCCGGATGTGAACCTGATGGAAGAGGTGGTGGTGACGGCATTCGCCACCCAGAAGAAAGTGAACG
>CAMJJO010000021.1 GCA_946406095.1 uncultured Bacteroidales bacterium
CCGAGATACCTTATATGGTGAACAAGAAGGAGATGCTCGAGCGGATCGCCTCAATGGTGGAAGACAAGAAGATCGAGGGCATCACCTATATGAACGACGAGACTTCCCGCGAGGGTGTCCGCGTTATCTTCCGCGTCAAGCAGGGGGCCAACACCAACGTGGTGCTGAACACCCTTTTCAAATACACTCCTCTTCAGTCGAGTTTCGCCATCAACAACGTGGCCCTCGTGAAGGGGCGTCCCCGCACTCTCTCCCTCAAGGAGATACTCGCAAACTTCGTGGATTTCCGTCACGAGGTGGTGGTGCGCCGCACGAAGTTCGATCTGGACAAGGCCCAGAAGCGTGCCCACATCCTGGAAGGCCTCCTCAAGGCCATCGACATCATCGACGAGATTATCGCCCACATCCGCGCATCCAAGAGCGTAGATGAGGCCCGCGACGGCCTTGTGGCCAAGTTCGGCTTCACCGAGGCCCAGGCCCAGGCAATCGTCGAGATGCGTCTCCGCCAGCTCACCGGCCTCGAGCGTGAGAAGCTGCAGGCTGAATACGACGAGCTCGAGAAGTTCATCGCCCATTGCCAGGAGGTTCTCGGCAGCGAGGCTCTCCAGCTCCAGATAGTGAAGGACGAGTGCCAGGAGATGAAGGCCAAGTATGGGGATGCCCGTCGCAGCGAGATCACCCTCAGTGCCGACGAGTTCAACCCCGAAGACTTCTATGCCGACGAAGACGTGGTCATCACCATCTCCCATCTCGGCTACATCAAGCGCACCGCGCTCACCGAGTTCCGCACCCAGGCCCGTGGCGGCGTGGGCAAGAAAGGCGGCTCCACCCGTGACGAAGACTTCATCGAGCACATTTACGTGGCCAACATGCACTCCACCATGCTATTCTTCACCGAGAAGGGTATGTGCTACCGCATGAAGGTGTACGAGCTGCCCGAGGGCGTGCGTGCATCCAAGGGCCGTGCAATCCAGAATCTGCTCGCCATCGAGCAGGACGACAGCATCCGCACCTATCTCAATGCTGCGAAGATCGAAGATACCGAATATGTGCAGAGCCACTATGTGACCCTGGTCACCAAGAAGGGCGTCATCAAGAAGACCAGCCTGGAGGATTACTCCAACAAGCGCAGCCGCAACAAAGGAATCAAGGCTCTCACCATACGTGAGGGAGACGGCCTGCTGGATGCCGTGCTTACCAATGGCAACGAAGATATCATGATCGCCGGCCGCAACGGCTACTGCGTGCGCTTCCGCGAAAGCGCTCTCCGCGATATGGGCCGCGGTGCTTCCGGCGTGCGCGGCATACGTCTGGCAGATGACGATGAAGTCATAGGCGTGCTCACATACGATCCGAATCGCGAGAACGCTTCGGAGCAGACCATCATGGTCGTCAGCGAAAACGGTTTCGGCAAGCGTTCCGATCCTGAGGACTACCGCCTTACCGCCCGCGGCACCAAGGGCGTCAAGACCATCAGCATTACCGAAAAGACCGGCAGCCTGGTTGCCATCAAGAACGTCACCGAGAACGACGACCTCATGATCATCAACCGTTCCGGGCTGACCATCCGCATGGCGGTTTCCGATACCCGCGTGGCCGGTCGCGCCACCCAGGGAGTGAAACTCATCAGCCTCCGCGAAGGGGATTCGATAGCTGCTGTTTCCGTGGTTGCCAAGGGTGAGGAAGAAGGCCAGGAAGAAGCTGTTGGCACGGAAAGTGCAGAAGCACCGGTAGAAAATGAATAATTACTAACATTAACTGATATGAAAAAGATTATTTTCGCACTTGCACTCCTGGCCTCTTTCCAGGTTGCAAACGCACAGCAGGCAAAGGACGCTGACGCTGCTGCAAAGAAAGTTGAAGCTGCAAAGGCTGCGACTCTCAACGAAAAGAAAGCCGCCAACATGGCGACTTGGATCAAGCTCGGCCAGACTTATGTCGATGCATATAATGCAGTTCAGGGCAATGGTTATGTCGGAGCATCCGAGGCTGACCTCCAGCTTCTCATGACCGGCATCAAACCCGTCAGCACCGAGACTGTAGAGATTCAGGGCCAGGCAATGACCGTCCAGCACTACGAAACTGCCGATTATTACTATGCCAACGGTAAGCTTGCTTCCATAGTGACGACCAAGCCCGCAGTCGAGAATGCTCTCGACGAGGCGGTCAAGGCATATAAGAAGGCTTTCGAGCTCGATGCCAAAGCCAAGAAGACCAAAGATATCGCCGCAGCACTCAGCAGCATCCACGACAAGTATTCAAACGATGCCGTCGCCGCCTATCAGCTGCAGGACTATGCAAAGTCTTCCCTGTTCTTTGAAAAAGCCGCTGAGGTCTCGACTCAGGAGCCTTATTCCCAGCTCGACACCAATGCAATCTACAATGCTGGCCTCACCGCCTGGATTGCAGGCGATACCGGCAGGGCGAAGGTCTTCTTCCAGAGGTGCCTCGATCATAAGTACTATGGTGACGACGGTGACGTTTATGCCCGTCTCTCTACAATCGCCGAGAAAGAAGGGGACAAGGAGCTTTCCGTCAAGTATCTGGAGGATGGTTTCGTGAACTATCCCAAGAGCCAGAGCATCCTGATCGGCCTCATCAACTACTACACCACTTCCGGTGGCAGCACCGACCGTTTGTTCGAGCTGCTCGACGTTGCAAAGGCAAACGAGCCCAACAATGCTTCTCTCTGGTATGTGGAAGGCAATATCCGTCTGAAGATGGATCCTCCTCAGGTAGAAGAGGCTTTCAAGGCATACGATCACTGCAGCGAGATCAACCCCGAATATGAGTACGGCTACATCGGAAAGGGTATCTACCTCTACAATCACGCCGTCGAGGTCCAGGAGAAGGCTTCCTTCGAAATGGACGACAGGAAATACGAGGCTCTCGTGCAGGAATATGACAAGGCACTCAAGGAGGCCGTGGTTCCTTTCGAGAAGGCCTATGAGGTCACCAAGGACAACGAGATCAAGACTACCATCGCCGAATACATCAAGAACGCCTGCTTCCGTTTCCGTGACGATCCGGAGTATCAGGCCAAGTACGAGAAGTTCAACGAGATAGTTTCCAACGGGAAATGAAGTGGAGGCATTGCCGCTGCCGACACCGTGAGCATCTGCATCATTGGAGATGTGATGATGCACGCCAGGCAGCTGCAATACGATCACTCTTCTTTCCTGGAAGATTTGAAGCCGCTCCTTTCGGATGCGGATCTGGCGATAGCCAACGCTGAGTTTACGCTTGCGGGGCCACCCTATACCGGGTACCCCGCATTCAGCGCTCCGGACGGCTACCTTTCCAGTATTCTGGATGCAGGAGTGGATGTGCTCCTGACCGCCAACAATCACATCCTGGACAAAGGCACGAAGGGCTTGGAACGTACTTTGAAACAATATGACCGCTTTGCCGGCAGCGGGCTGGACGAGAGCCAGTATCTTCAGAACAATCCTCTCATAGTGTCCGTGAAGGGAATACGGGTGGCACTGGTGAACTTTACTTACGGCACCAATGCCGGAGCCTCGAGCGAGTACCCTAAAGTGAGCCGGATGAAACGGGAAGAGATTGCCAGGCAGATGAAGAGGGCGCGGGAGTGTGCAGATTTCGTCGTCGTGCTGCCTCATTGGGGCGAAGAATATGTGCTGAAGCACAGCGCTTCGCAGCAGGCGTGGGCGGAATGGCTGGTAGAGCAGGGGGCGGATGCCATCATCGGCGCGCATCCCCACGTGGTGCAGGATACGACGCATATCAAAGGCGTGCCCGTGGTTTATTCGCTTGGGAATGCGGTATCCAACATGAGCGCCCCCAACACCCGCCTGGAGCTTGCCGCCGTACTGCATCTGGTCAAGTTCAGGGGCAGCGGAGAAAAGGCCCTGCTCGGCCCGGAACTGCACTTCCTGTGGTGCACCCTTCCCGGCAAGAAGACCGACGGCTACCGCACGGTAGTGGTGGAAGATCAGTCGGGCCGGCGGGACGACTGGCTGGACAAGGCAGATTACGACAATATGACCGAGACTCTGGAAAGGGTCAGGAAAGTCACTGGAATAGAATGAAGAAAACCATCACATTGGACACTTCAGACCCGGTAAGCATACTGGGCCCCGGGAACCGTATCCTTAACGAGTTCTGCACTTATTATCCCGGGCTGGAGGTTTCCGGCAAGGGGAACGAGATACTGGTGGAGGGGGATGAGGCCAGGATAAACGACTTCGAGGCCAAATTCGCCCAGCTGGTTGCAATACGCAAGCACAAGCTGAACCTGACGGTCTACGACGTGGAGGACCTCTTCGCCGGACGCTCGTCATCTTCGGTGCTGGCGGAGCACGGCAATGCGGTGATAGTGCACACCAATGAGGGAAAGGCCATCCGCGCCCGCAATCCCAATCAGGAGAAGATGGTGAAGGCATACTTCAACAACGATCTGGTGTTTGCGGTAGGCCCTGCCGGCACCGGCAAGACTTATATAGCCATCGCTTTGGCCGTGCGCGCCCTCAAGAACCGGGAAGTCCGCCGCATCATCCTCACCCGGCCGGCGGTCGAGGCGGGGGAGCGGCTAGGATTCCTCCCCGGAGACCTGAAAGACAAGCTCGACCCGTATCTCCAGCCCCTGTATGACGCCCTCGGGGATATGATCCCCTCCCGCAAGCTGCAGGAATTCATCGCCGGGGGAACTATCCAGATCGCACCGCTAGCCTATATGCGCGGGCGCACCTTGGACGGGGCCTGCGTAATCCTGGACGAGGCCCAGAACACGAATATGGGCCAGCTGAAGATGTTCCTGACCAGGATGGGCACCAATGCCAAGTTCATCGTCACCGGCGACGCCACCCAGATAGACCTGCCCCGCAAAGAGGATTCGGGGCTGCTCAAGGGAATTGGGCTGGTGAAGGACCTGAAGGGAGTGGCAACCGTTTTCTTCGACGACCGCGATATCGTGCGCCACCCTCTGGTCAGCAAAATAGTGAAGGCCTTCGATGCGCAGGACTGACAGTTTTTTCTATCTTTGTAAGCTATGATTAAAGGAAGGTTCATTTCCGGTATTCTGCTCGCCGCCCTCGCACTCTGCGTGTTCCAGGGCTGCGATTCTTTCCGCAGGCTGGCAGGCAGGCCGACATCGGACGAAATCGCTGCCAAACGGGAACTGATTCAGCGTGAAGAGGCGGCCCACCAGGCGCGTATGGACTCCCTGAGCCGCATTGAAAAGGCAAAGGCGGATTCCCTCGCGCTTCTGGACAAGATAAAGGAATCCGGAGAAATGCTCCTTTCCGCTTCCAGCCTCCGCAGGGTGAATACCCGCGATCTCAGCAAGCGCTACTACATTATGGTCGGTGCTTTCTCCAGCGCCGACAATGCCGGTTGGCTGGCTTCAAAGATCAAAGACGCCGGCTACGAGGTCGAGAAAATCCCTTACGGGAATGGTTTCACGGCCGTGGGAGTCGCCGGCACCGACGCTTTGGCACATTTATGGGATAGTCTCCAGAAGGTGCGGAACGAGTCGTTCTGCCCCAAGGATGTATGGATTCTTGTAAATGATGTGAAATGAAGCGATTTATTCTTTTTATCTGCACGCTTTCCATAGCCCTTTCCGCCGGCGCCCAGGGTTATGCCGATCTTTTTGCCAGCGAAGAAGCTTTGAGCTTCAAGGCCACCGCGGATTCGATCTCGGCTTTAAGCGGCGAGGATGCCTTGGCGGATTTCGTGTCCGGGAGCCTTTCCGGGAGGGGAGTGGACCTTTATGAAAGTTCCGATTACACCAATTTCGGCATCCGTCGCGAGAACGGCGACACTGTCACCTTCCGCAATGTGATCGGCTGGATTCCTGGGTACGGCAAGCAGCTGCACACCCGCTACATAGTCATCGGCGCCCGTCTGGCATCTTCCAATGCCTCCGGATTGACGGTGCTCCTCAACCTTGCCGAAAAGCTGAACACCAACAAGGTGCTCCTTCAGCGTTCGGTGATCATAGCCGCGTTCGGCGGCTCCGAGGAGGCCTGTGCCGGATCGTGGTATTTCCTGAACCGGGCTTTCCCGGAAGTTGGGAGGATAGATGCTTATGTAAATCTGGACCTTTTCGATAACCCGAACCGCGGACTGTATGCCTATTCCGGCTCGAATGCGGATATGAACCATATAGTCAACGCACTGTCCGCATCCCTGCAGCCGGCGCGTCCGGTCATTATCACGGCCGAGCCCGCAAGCTCGGACCACAGATCCTTCTACGAGAAGGAGATCCCATCCATTTTCTTTACCACGGCCGAGCCGGGAAAGATCTACCGCAACGGCACGGATGCAATGGAATACGATGAGATGTGCCGCCAGTGCGAATATCTCTACAACTTCAGCCTCGCCCTCGCGAACGGCAACGCCCCCCGGTTCAGGCCGGATACGGATCCCTCCGGAGTTCCCCTGGTGGCTTTCGGCGACTGCGATACCAAGCCGACTTTCTTCGGGGTCTCCGATCCTTCATTCTTCCTGAGCCGCTGGGTGTACACATATCTCAGATATCCCCAGTATGCCATCGACAACGGCATCCGGGGGAGAGTGCAGGTGAGTTTCGTCATCGACGAGAAAGGAAAGGTGAGGGACGTGCAGGTGGTGAAGGGCGTGCATCCTTCGCTGGACAATGAGGCCATTCGCGTGATCGAGGCCTCTCCGGATTGGAAACCGGGGCTGATGGGCGGAAAGCCGGTGCGCAGCCAGCTGTCGCTCTACGTAGAATTCAAATTGAAAAAAGCAAAGAAATAGATATATGGACTACGATTTCAGAAAGATTGAGAAGAAATGGCAAAAGCGTTGGGCGGAAGATAAGACCTACAAAACCGTAGAGGACCCTTCCAAACCCAAATTCTATGTTCTGGATATGTTTCCTTATCCCTCCGGCGCGGGATTGCACGTGGGGCATCCGCTGGGCTATATAGCCAGCGACATCTATGCCCGCTACAAGCGGCTGAAGGGCTTCAACGTGCTGCATCCTATGGGTTATGATGCCTTCGGCCTGCCTGCAGAGCAGTATGCCATCCAGACGGGCCAGCATCCCGAGAAGACCACGACCGAAAACGTGGCCCGCTACCGCAGCCAGCTGGACCGCATAGGCTTCTCTTTCGACTGGGACCGTTCTTTCCGCACCTGCGATCCCGACTATTACAAGTGGACCCAGTGGGCGTTCCTTCGCATGTTCAAGAGCTGGTATGATCCGGAAATGGACAAGGCCCGCCCCATCAACGAACTCATTGCCAAGTTCGAATCCTCCGGCTACGACGACATCACTCCCGAAATATGGAAGAAGGCCTCCGCAAAGGAGAAATCCGACATCCTGATGCGCTATCGCATTGCATATCAGGGAGAAACATCCGTCAACTGGTGTGAGGGCCTGGGCACTGTGCTTGCCAACGACGAGGTCAAGGACGGCCTTTCCGTGCGTGGCGGCTTCCCCGTGGAGCAGAAGAAGATGACACAGTGGCAGCTGCGCGTCTCGGCCTATGCCGGGCGCCTGCTGGACAGCCTGGATAAACTTGACTGGACGGACTCCCTCAAGGAAATGCAGCGCAACTGGATTGGCCGCAGCGAAGGCACCGAGATGGTGTTCGATACTGTCTGCGGCGATGTCCACAAGCCCATCACCATCTTCACCACCCGCGCAGACACCGTGTTCGGCGTGACCTTCATGGTGCTTGCTCCCGAGAGTGAGCTGGTGGATGAACTCACCACCCCGGAGCAGAAGGCGGCGGTCGAGGCCTATATCAAGGAGGTCAAGAAGAAGACGGAGCGTGAGCGTATTGCCGAAACCAAGTCTGTAACAGGCGTATTCTCAGGCTCTTACGGCATCAACCCCCTGACCGGGGAGAAGGTGCCCATCTGGATTTCGGAGTACGTGCTCGCGGGCTACGGCACCGGCGCCATCATGGCGGTCCCCGCCCACGACAGCCGCGACTATGCATTTGCAAAGAAGTTCGGCCTGCCCATCATCCCCCTCATCGAGGGAGCGGACGTGAGCGAGCAGAGTTTCGATGCAAAGGAAGGTATCATGATCAACTCCGGATTCCTGAACGGGATGAATGTGAAGGATGCTATCGAAGCGGCGAAGGATTATGTCGAAGTCCACGGGCTCGGACGGCGCAAGACCAACTATCGCCTGCGCGATGCCATCTTCTCCCGTCAGCGCTACTGGGGCGAGCCTTTCCCCATCTACTACAAGGACGGCATCGCTACACCGGTCCCGGACGAAAAACTGCCCCTGGAGCTGCCTGAGATCGAATCCTATAAGTCCAAGAACGGCGAGGCACCCCTCGCACGCGCCAAGGACTGGAACTATGAGGGCCATCCGCTCGAGACCAGCACCATGCCCGGTTTCGCCGGATCCAGCGCATACTATCTGCGCTATATGGATCCTCATAACTCCAATGAACTGGTGAGTGCGGCGGCAGATAAGTACTGGAGGAACGTCGACCTTTACGTAGGCGGCACCGAGCATGCCACCGGGCACCTCATCTACTCCCGCTTCTGGAACAAGTTCCTCTACGACCTCGGCTATGTATGCGAGGATGAACCTTTCCGCAAGCTGGTCAACCAGGGTATGATCCAGGGCCGCTCGAACTTCGTCTACCGCATCGTCGGCACCAACAAGTTCGTCTCCCTGGGCCTCAAGGACCAGTACGACACCACCGAGATCCATGTAGACATCAATATCGTGCATAACGACAAACTCGACCTCGAAGCCTTCAAGGCCTGGAGGCCTGAGTATAACGATGCCGAATTCATCCTCGAAAACGGAGAATACATCTGCGGATGGGCCGTGGAGAAGATGAGCAAGAGCATGTACAACGTGGTGAATCCGGATGATATCTGCGAGAGCTATGGTGCTGATACTCTGAGGCTTTACGAGATGTTCCTGGGGCCCGTGGAGCAGAGCAAGCCCTGGGACACCAAGGGAATCGACGGTGTCAACAGGTTCCTCCGCAAGTTCTGGCGTCTGTTCTACGACAGGGATACCTTCCTGGTGAGCGACAAGCCCGCAAGCCCCGCAGACCTGAAGGCTCTCCATAAGCTGATAGGCAAGGAGCAGGAAGATATCGAGGCATTCTCCTACAACACCACTATCAGTGCGTTCATGATTGCAGTGAACGAACTTACGGACCTGAAGTGCTGCTCCCGCGAGGTTCTGGAACCCCTCGTGGTGCTGCTTTCTCCCTTCGCTCCTCACGTGGCGGAAGAATTGTGGGAGAAGCTTGGCCATGATACCAGCGTGACCGTGGCCTCTTTCCCGGAGTATAATGCTGCCCTTACGGTGGAAGACAGTGTCACCTACCCGGTTTCCTTCAACGGAAAGACCAGGTTCACCGTGGATATGCCCAAGAGCGCAGCCCCTGCCGAGGTGGAAGCGCAGGTCCGTGCCATGGAGCAGACCGCGAAATGGGTTGGAGAGCAGAATATAGTCAAAGTCATAGTCGTTCCCGGAAGAATTGTCAATATTGTTCTGAAATGAAAAAGAGAAGCAAGGTAGGAGGAATCCTAATCGATTATCTGGTGATGACGATCGGTGTGCTGTTCGTCACCGTCGCATGGGAATGTTTCATGATTCCCAATGGTATGTCGGCAGGTGGATTGATGGGTCTTTGCGCCGTCATCGAATACGCTACCGGCGGTGCCATTATCGCGTCTTATTCCTATACCGTAATCAACATCGCGCTGATCCTCATCGCCATCTGGGCATTTGGCATAGGCTTTGGCTTCAGGACTTTGTATTGCATTGGAATGCAGGCACTTGCGCTTAAACTGTTCGCCAATCTGGACTTCCTTCAGGCTGTGCCCGGAAACTTCCTTTACATCCACGACAGGGTGATGATCCCCGTGATCGCCGGTGTGCTGGAGGCGGTCGGCATAGGCCTTACCATACGTAAGGGCGGCAGCACCGGAGGCACCGACATCATCGCGCTGATGGTGAACAAATACTGGCCGGTTTCCCTCAGCAGGATGTTCTTCATCACCGACTTCATCATCATCACCAGCATCCTCTTCCTGCCCGGAAAGGTGTTCGGCGACATGGTGTATGGCTACATAATGATGGCCGCATACGCCGCCGTGATAGATTTCGTGGTTGTAGGGGACAGGGGAGCGGTGCAGCTGCTGGTGTTCTCTTCTCACCATAAGGAAATCGCGGACTACATCATAAACAAGATGGAGCGTGGAGTGACCGTGCTGAAAGCCATCGGCTGGTACACGAAGCAAGAGAAGGACGTGCTCCTTCTGCTTATGAGGCGCAACGAGGTCCCGGAGGTTTCGAAAGTTATCAAGACCCTGGACTCCAAGGCATTCATGACCGTCAATTCGGTAGGTGGTGTCTACGGAGAAGGGTTTGAAGAAATCAAGGCCGGCATTACCGGCAAGAAGAAGAAAAAGGATGATCAACAAAACTAGCATAGGACGGACGGTCAAGGAATACGCGATCGTCACTCTCGGCATTCTGCTGTACGTGCTGGGATGGAGCATATTCCTCGTCAGCAACAACCTGGTGGGCGGAGGCATCACTGGTCTTTCCGCCATCCTGCAGTATGCCACTCACGGCGTAATCAAGATAGGATATTCTTATTTCGTGATCAACGTGGGCCTGATCATAGCGGCCCTGTTCGTGCTGGGTTTCGGATTCGGATGGAAGACTATCTATGCGACCATACTGGCATCCGTCGGTCTGAACGTTTTCCAGAGCATCATCCCGGCCGATTTCATCCAGGCCATCGCCTTGGATAACGGCAAACTGATGAGCACCATCATGGGCGGCATAATGACCGGTGTCGGAATCGGATTCACCATGGTTGCCGGTGGCAGCACCGGAGGCACGGATATCATCGCGCTGATAGTGAACAAATACCGCAATGTGTCCCCGGGGCGCCTGATTCTCTACATGGACGTGGTGATCATCCTCTCGTCGCTGCTGGTTCCTTCCTACAAGCCGGACGGGGAGTTGATGCCTTTCGTGGAGAAACTTACCACCGTGGTATATGGTTTCATCCTGATCACCATCAACAGCACCGTGCTGGATCTGGTTATTTCCGGTTCCCGCCAGAGCGTGCAGCTGTTCATCCTTTCCAAGCATTACGCCGAAATCGCAGATGCGATTACCAAGGACCTGCACAGGGGAGTGACCGTGCTGGACGGGAAAGGCTGGTACACCAAGGAGAATACCGAGGTGCTGATGGTCCTGACCCGCAAGGCGGACCTGAACCTTCTTCTCCGCTATATCCGAAGCATCGATCCGGATGCCTTCCTTTCGGTTTCGTCGGTTACCGGGGTTTATGGAAAAGGTTTCGACGTGATAAAGAAAAAGATGTAGGTAAACAGGTAGGTTTAACAGTTTCCGTATCTCAAACAGAAATATTCAAGTTTTACCCCCGTTCAGGACTACCACCCGAACGGGGTTTTGTCTTACCTTTCGCAAAACGAACAAAACAGTGCCTATGAGAAAGTTCATTACTGTTCATCTTGTGTTACGGTTCGTCCCTATAGCTTTGCTCTGTTTGCTGCTCCTGCTGGATTATTTGCTGGAGTTCCCGGAAGGACGCGCCCTTCGCCTGTGCTGCTATCTGCTAGCAGCCGCTATCCAATATGTAGCGTACCCGCTCACGCGCGAGGATACGGCCAATCCGGTCCGATTCTTCGTCGTCAGCTCGTTGTATTACTTATGCGCGTTCATGATGCAGAGGGGGAAGGATATGGCAGACTTCTATTTTCTCCTGCCCGGGGCGGTGTTTTCGGCAGTGTATCTTGTGGGCGCCCTCATTCTCAAGTATGAAGACGCCGCATCGGTGTTCCGGAAAGATGCTGCCTGGTGCTGTGCCGAAGAAGACTCCAGAACCTTCTATGTCATTATCATCCTGGGTTTCACGCAGGCCCTGGTAGTAATGCGCTACGAGCAGGCACTGCCGCTGTTTTATTGGATCGTGGCTGCCCTGATCGCAGGCGTAAACATCCTGCTTCACATAAGGGCCTACAGCGGGCGCACCATGCTGATAGGGAAGCGCAAAGAAAGGCGTATCCAGTCTTTGATCGTTTCCAACGGGCATATGTCGGACATCGTGCCGGAAGTCGAAAACACCATTCTGGCAAGAGCATACAGGCGTATCGACCAGTTCATGAGGGACAGCAAACCCTATCTGGACGAGAAGTTCACATTGGAAAAAATGTCGGATGTGCTGAAGCTCAACAAACTCTATATCAGCCGTTCAATCAACAAATTCACCAACAAGAACTTTCGCCAGTACGTCAACTGGCACCGGGTGATGTATTCGGTGGAATTGATGAGGGCGGACCCCTGGCTGAAGGTAATAGAGATCGCCTTCATGTCGGGCTTCCATTCCCAGGTTACGTTCAATATGTGTTTCAAGCTGTTTCTGGACGAGACTCCGTCCGACATGATTTCCCGCCTCAGACTTCTGAAACCCCGGCCGGATGTTTCCAAGATTGAGGTATCGCTGCCACGAGGTGAAGTTGTTCCTTCTTTACAGGATGCAGAAAGCTGATGCTGTGTGCCTGCAGGCAGATGCCTCCGTCCGGGTTCGAGCGGGGAGCGCCGTATTTCAGGTCCCCTTTGATGCAGCAGCCCATATGCGAGAGCTGGCAGCGGATCTGGTGATGCCTTCCTGTCAGCAGCTCGACCTCCAGCAGGTGATAACGGTCGGTGTCGGCAACGTGACGGTAGCGGAGCCTGGCAAGCTTTGCCTTGGGGCCCGGCTTGCGGGTGATGAAGCTCTTGTTGAGGCGCTCGTTTCGCTCCATCCAGTCTTCCAGCAGCCCTTCCGGCTCGGCGGGGGCGGCGCAACATAAGGCCAGATAAGTCTTGTGCACCTCTCCGTCCCGGAACATGGCGTTAAGCCTCTCGAGGGCCTTGGAAGTCTTTGCGAAGATGCATAGCCCGCACACGGGCCTGTCCAGGCGGTGAGGCACGCCCAGGAATACGTTCCCAGGCTTGTTGTCCCTTTCTTTGATATATGCCTTGAGAATGTCGGAAAGGGGAGTGTCCCCGGTTTTGTCCCCTTGCACGATTTCCCCCACCTTCTTGTCGATGACCAGGAGGTGGTTGTCTTCGTATACTATGCGGGAAGCAAGTTCTTCGTAATCCATTGCGAGACAAAGATAATGACATTTTGTCAGAAAACATCCGGTGGCACAGCTTTCGTTATGAAGAAAAGCGTCGCCTCCGGGTGACAGATGAACAGAATTATAAAATAGGAGAAACATATTATGGGAAAAATCATTGGAATCGACCTCGGAACAACCAACAGTTGCGTGGCAGTAATGGAAGGCAACCAGCCTACCGTTATCATTAACAACGAAGGCCAGCGTACCACCCCTTCGGTGGTCGCCTTCACCGACGACGGCGAACGCAAGGTGGGCAACCCCGCCAAGCGTCAGGCCATCACCAACCCTAAGAACACCGTGTTCAGCATCAAGCGCTTCATGGGAGAAACCTACGACCAGGTGGGCCGCGAAGTCTCTCGCGTTCCCTACAACGTCGTCAAAGGGGACAACAACACTCCCCGCGTGGATATCAACGGCCGTCTGTATTCCCCTCAGGAAATCAGCGCCATCATCCTTCAGAAGATGAAGAAGACTGCAGAGGATTACCTCCGCCAGCCTGTCACCGAGGCGGTCATCACCGTTCCGGCATACTTCTCCGACAGCCAGCGCCAGGCCACCAAGGAGGCCGGCAAGATCGCAGGTCTGGACGTGAAGCGTATCATCAACGAACCTACCGCAGCAGCCCTTGCATACGGACTGGACAAGAAGAACAAGAATATGAAGGTCGCGGTCTACGACCTCGGCGGCGGCACCTTCGATATCTCTATCCTGGAGCTTGGAGACGGCGTTTTCGAAGTCAAGTCCACCAACGGTGACACCCACCTCGGCGGCGACGATTTCGACCAGGTCATCATCGACTGGCTCGCAGGCGAGTTCGCATCCGAGAACAGCGGCATCGACCTCAAGAAAGACCCTATGGCACTCCAGCGCCTCAAGGAGGCTGCCGAAAAGGCCAAGATCGAGCTTTCCAACCAGACCAGCACCGAAATCAACCTGCCTTACATCACCGCAGTGGACGGCGTTCCCCGTCACCTGGTGAAGAGCCTTACCCGCGCCAAGTTCGAAGCTCTCTGCGACAATCTCTTCCAGCGCAGCATAGAGCCTTGCCGCAAGGCCCTGCAGGATGCTCACCTGAGCACCTCCGACATCGACGAAGTCCTGCTCGTCGGCGGCTCCACCCGTATCCCCAAGATCCAGGAGCTCGTAAAGCAGTTCTTCGGCAAGGAGCCCAACAAGAGCGTCAATCCGGATGAGGTCGTCGCAATCGGTGCATCCATCCAGGGCGGCGTGCTCGCAGGCGATGTGAAGGATGTCCTCCTTCTGGACGTCACCCCTCTTTCGCTGGGTATCGAGACCCTCGGCGGCGTGATGACCAAGCTCATCGAATCCAACACCACCATCCCGGTGCACAAGGAGCAGGTCTTCAGCACCGCGGCCGACAACCAGCCTTCAGTCGAGATCCGCGTCCTCCAGGGCGAGCGCCCGATGGCCAAGGACAACAAGCAGATCGGCATCTTCCATCTGGACGGCATCGCACCTGCACCCCGCGGCATCCCTCAGATCGAGGTATCCTTCGATATCGACACCAACGGCATCCTGAGCGTTTCTGCAAAGGATAAGAGCACAGGCAAGGAGCAGCACATCCGCATCGAGGCATCCAGCGGCCTTAGCGAAGACGAGATCAAGCGCATGCGCGACGAGGCCAAGGCGAACGAAGACGCCGACAAGGCTGCCAAGGAGCGTGTAGACAAGATCAACAACGCAGACGCCCTCTGCTTCCAGGCGGAGAAGTTCCTGAAGGACAACGGCGACAAGGTCCCTGCCGACGTGAAGGCAGAGGTCGAGAGCAACCTGAATCCTCTCAAGGAGGCTGTAAAGAACCAGAATCTGGCAGACATCGACCGCTATTCCGAAGCGCTCAGCAAGGCCTTCGAAAAGATGTACCAGGCCGGCCAGCAGGCTCAGGGCGGTGCGGGATTCAATCCCGGCCAGGGCGGACCTCAGGGAGGTCCCCAGGGTGGCCCCCAGGGCCCCGGCCCTGACTACGGCGGCGGCAACGCTCCCGACGAACAGTAAAAAAGATTCCCGGTGTCTCGACGGACACCGGGATTTCTTTTTTAGAATAATCTATCGGACTCCTCCGCGGGCCGGGCCCGGATCCTTGGGCCTGGGCTCGGATCCGTTACGGTTCTCAACGGTTGCCGGCTGCGGGGTTCCAGAATCTGCTTTCTGGCTTCCGGAATCAGCTTTCTGGCTTCCGGAGCTTGGCTGCAAGTTCTGGCCGGGCTTGGGATTGCCGGCGCCGGGCTGGAATCCCTTTGCACCCGGCATCAGAGCTCCTTCCAAAGCGGAAAGCGTGTGGGGAAGCGGCACTTCGGGAAGCCATACCGGGCCCATGAGCGGACGGGTGATCAGAGCGATTCCGAGAGGCTCGAATACTATCACGCCGTCCTTCACCGCATCGGCCCAGGGAGCGGTGGCGAGAGTGCGGAGCCAGGTGCCGTCTTCTTCGAACATGTTCAGTGCGAGCATATATGAATACTCCGTGCCGTGAATATCATCCGTTGTGTATTTATCCGAACGGGACACGGCCTCCAGGCTCAGCCTTACGGTGCGGGCATTGTTCGGGCCCCAGTAAATCACCTCTTCCCTTTCAGTAAATGTGTAGGTGGGATCATCCAGATGGTCGCGGTAGCGGCAGACAAGATCCGGGAGGAGCTCCAGGAACGGCTTGCCGTCTTTTTGGCGGACTACACAGTTCACCACATCTCCCATACGGAAGAAGTGATGGAATACCGGAGCTTTGGATGCGATAAACTCTGCGCGAGCGTGCACCGAGCTGGGCATACGGGGAATGTATGAGCATACACCGACATTCTCGGTTTCGTAGATCACCTTGCTGCGATTGGTGAATTCGTAGAGGCTGCCAAGGTCATTCATCTCGGAAATGCTGAATCCCAGGCCTTCGAACACGTCCGAATGGCCGAGGGGGCGGTAGTCGGTCACATCCATAGTGTAGGCAGGAAGGCCGAGTGCATTAGGATTGGCCATTATCATCCAGCGCTGCTTTCCGTCGGCGTTGTAGATGGCGCCTTCGCCGCAATTGGCTTCGATCCATCCTCGGCTGCAGACTTCCTGCACGAAACGGCCGTCCGCCTCATACAGGATGGCTTTCAAGGTATAGTAGCGGTTGCCGGAGCCGAAGCGCATTGCATCCGGAGTGCCGGCGGGCACTATGCAGGGTTCCAGGCGGATGAAGCGGTTGTAGCCCCAGTTTATGGGGAGCATGTTGCAGGCGCCCTTGATGCTGCCGAGGAACCCGGTATGGAACTCCACGACCCGTACCATATTGCTGTAAAGCCTCCTTCCGACGGGCCCCTTGTGCCAGGCTGCCACGCGCACCGGATCGTTTTTGGGATCGTAAGGAATGATGGCTCCCGGCTGGGGAAGAGCCTGCGCGTCCCTGAGGTCCAGACTCCAGATATGGTGGACCAGATCCGTGCCTAGGGCCCTGATTTCGCGCGAGTAGCGGGAGATGTTCAGATACTCGAACGGCTTGAGCACCATGCCGTTGCCTCCAATCACTCCATACAGCCCGGTGACGGCGGATTTAGCTATGCCTATACCGTCGCGGAAAGATGGCGAATAAGAGAACTGGGGAGAGAACAACTGCTGCCCCTGATTGTCGTAGACGCCCCAGAGACCCTCCGTGCGGAAACCGGGCACGTCCGTATTGTATTTGGCATAGATGAATTCTCCGCTCCTGTCCACATCCACCGAAATGGCGGATACCGGAATGATGATGCGGCCGCTCATATCGGCCACTCCGCGGAATTTGACACCGTTCCTCTTCTGGGTCAGTTCGCAGTATCCGTTCTTGTCGAACTTGCCGATGTTGTCGTATTCGGGAGGAAAGACGAAAGCGCCGTCGACATTGATCAGGCCGATGCGCCCGTTCATTTCGACTTCGGCGAAACCGTCGCGGAACTTCTTCGCATCATCGAAAGCAGGTGCAATCACCCAGGCCTTTTTCTTGGCCTGATAGCCATATTTCTTGGTTGCCTTGTCTTTGACAGGTTTCAGGTCCTGCGCCTGGGCACTGAATGAATAAATCAGTGAAAAACAGCAGAATACAATTGCAAACTGCCGTAAACAGCGTGTTGATCCGAACATACTATTATGATTTAGCGGACTACCGTGGAGACGCGGTCGGGGCCGACCGAAACAATCTTTATGCGGCAGTCTGTGGTTTCCTCTATAAATTCGATATAATCCTTGAATTCCTTGGGGAAGTCATTGTAGCGCTGAAGCCCGCGAAGGCTGGTTTTCCAACCGGGGAATTCACGGTAGACGGGCTCGATGCCGGCTCCTCCGTCATAGGGGAAGTCTTCGATGAGTTTTCCGTTTTTATTGTATGCAACCGCCACCTTGATGGTGTCGAAATCGTCCAGGATGTCGGATTTCATCATGATGAGGTCGGTCACTCCGTTCATCATCACGGAGTATTTGAGGGCGACTATATCCAGCCAGCCGGTGCGGCGCGGACGGCCTGTGGTTGCGCCGAACTCGTGCCCTTTCTGGCGAAGCTCTTCGCCGTCGGCATCGAAAAGTTCAGTGGGGAAGGGGCCGCTTCCGACGCGTGTGCAGTAGGCCTTGAAAATGCCGTAGACGCGGCCGATCCTGGAAGGTGCCAGGCCGAGGCCGGTGCAGACGCCTGCGGAAAGGGTATTGGAGGAGGTGACGTA
>CAMJJO010000022.1 GCA_946406095.1 uncultured Bacteroidales bacterium
CCCAATCAGGCCCGGTTGTTTCCGCTAAGTAGGGATAAACGGCATACCAATCATATCTACTGGCAGTAAGTGTTTCCGAAAGGACACCGGTAAATGTAGTTATGGCATCATCGGCTGTGGCAGTAAAAGCGCCATCATTCACGTAACTTGAAGATTCCGAAACAGCATGGAAAAGACTGATCTTGTCCCCGATATTCCAGTGTATGGTGGCACCAGTATAATGGGTTTTTGATTCATCCGATCCTACGGTAATCTCAAACAGGCCGCTTTTGGGAGCTTCTGCTTTTTCACAAGAAAAGAGAGTACTAATAGCCGCAATAGCGCACAATATATTTATAAACTTCTTCATAACACCAATCATCTTAAAAATTAACAGGGAAATCGGATCCGGTACTCCAATCCATTACATCGATACTGTCTGTTACCAGGTCACTGGCACATACAACGCCTTCTGATTGCAAGAGAAGGACTTCAACTTCGGGGGAAGCGTACAATTGTTTTTTGTTCATAATTATTGATTGTTTAAGGTTTATTTCACAATTACAGGGCGGATCGAGAAATAATGATTGTAGCTATTCTGTCCGTAGTACTTGCTAGTCTTTTCGGATGAGCTGATGCAGAAGTATTGAAACTTATATGTCCTGGATCCGAATGAATAACTATAGTAGTAGTCGGAAGACCAGTACATGCCGCTTTCACCTACCCCTGTGAGGCTGCCATTATAATACTGGCCCGCGGCGGGAATGAAGAAGGAGGCTCCTTCGTAGCCGGGAATGCTGGACGTAACCGTGTATCCTGCCAGGGCATGGGAAGTGTCCCAAACGGCGTCCACAACATCCGTGCTAGGGGTATCATAGCCCAGGAACGACATGTGGCCCTGCTCCGGCATCCTCCAGTCTCCACCCCAGTCCTTGGCAGCTGCGTCATAGGTCTTATCGCCAGCTATATTTACACTGGTCCTGTAAGGATCGTAGTGATTGGTGGATGGATATGGCTGCGTAGAGCCCCAATAATAGTAATTTCCCGTAGCATAGACGTCCTCGGCCCCCACGTTCCGGTCGGCGAAATAAAGCTTCTTCCCGTCCACCACGAGCCCGAGGTCGACATAAGTATGGCCGTTTGCATCCGGCGCAGCCTTGACCTCTGCCCAGGAGGTGCCTGCGACGGAGAACTCTCCCATATCGTAGATCTTCCCACGTACCGGAGTGAAGGAGTTGCCGCTTCCACGCACATACACCTTCCCATCCGTCGCAACGAAATTGAGGTCGAAGCCTTCCGGCATCTCCATGGGATAAACGCAGATGTAGTAGTCCTTGCCCGCCTTGATGTTTCCGGTAAGGATAATAGAGGTGGAATTCGAGGCAAGATTGTAGGCGGGGGCAGCATACATTAACGGGGCCCCGGCATTCCACTCAAAACCAGCCTGCCCGCTTATCCTCACATACGTACCACCGGGCTGCCTTGCAGTCAGGTAAATCTGTTTGCAGTCAAACTGGGGCGTCACCTTAAGCAGGGCAACGAGGGGTTTGAAAGAAAAGTCGCCAAGCGTAGCGCTATGTGCGAGCATAAGGAAACAATTCCTGTCGAAAGACCCTTCGGTTGCTGCTTGATATGCGTTCAGTGTGCAGGAGTAATAATCTGTACTGCCACTTCCAGTTATTCCGGCATCTATTCGGTCTTGATATGGATACAGGGCCGACCATCCCCCATCCCTGCATGGGGAGTAAAGGTCCGTGGCATCTCCCGTGAACTTCCCGGTCGCGCTCAGGCTGCCGTAAGAAAGACTGAACGGCACGTTCGAATCAGGAGCATAGACGCCTATCCTGTCGATCGCAGACCAGATCAACTGCATCTTGTTCGCAGCGGAACCGGTCGTGAGCTGGACCTTAGTGTCGCCGGAGCCATCCGCCGTGGCAGTAATGGTTATATATCCATCCGGCAGCGGAACAATATCTTCTGCAGGTGCGGATTCTATTTTGGAGCAGGCCAGTGCAAATGCCCCGAAGGCCAAAATAATCAATGCTTTTTTCATAACAGATCCTCCTACCATTCAAATGTTTCAACTTCCATTTCCTGCAGCGCCTCCGCAGTTTCAAGCAGATTGCTGGTGCAAATCACTCCTTCGCTTTTGAAGGAAAACCCGACTGCCTGCGGGCTCTCGTAATGTCGTTTCACTTTCATAGACCTATAGTATTTATATTTTGAGCAACTCGTGTGCGGTGAGCCGGTTCACCTTGTCCCGCAGGTAATCGTTCTCTTCCTGCAACTGTTTCATCTCGGCACGGTGTTCCTCTTCGGATCTGCGAAGAAGCCACCCGGCTCCTATCAGCACAACCAAAAACAAAAGGACTATTAGTGCCAGATACATTCTCATAACTGATGGTGCAAAAATGGGTTTTAGCCGTCACTTTTGAATAATGATTTTTCAGTAATTTGCACTTTTGGAGCCTTTATTTAGCCATATTCTCACCCTCGCCTCAATTAACAAAAACATGAATTTTGAATAGAAAATTAGGAAAATTATGATTTTCTGTTCAATAATTTACTACATTTGCAACATGAAGGATATTTTGGACATACTAGGCAATGTCCCTGTCACAAAAGAGACAGTAGCCTCTTTATATCCGAACTTGTCTGGCGCCAATCAAAAGGTGGCGGCACTGGAGCATAGCGGAAAACTGCTCCGGCTCAAGCGTGGACTATACGTTGTCAACCCGGCCTGGAGCGGAAAGCGCGTCAGTTCATACCTTGTTGCCAATCACCTCTATTCTCCATCCTACATCTCTATGCACTCCGCACTACGCTGGTATGGTCTAATACCAGAAAGGGTCTATTTAACACAGAGTATGACCATTAAGCATTCGCGCAGATTTCGCAACATACTGGGCTATTATTCATATATCAATGTCAGTCGAGATTATTTCGCCATCGGACTCCGCCAAGAAGAATCTGATGGTTCAAATTTCATCGTAGCCAGTCCGGAAAAGGCGCTATGCGACCTTATTTGCTACACTCCCGGCATCAATCTTCGATATATCAAAGAAGCACAAGCCTTTCTGGAAGAATATATGCGCATAGACCTGGATGACATCAAGGATTTCAATACCGACATAATCAAGCAATGCGCCGCCACGGGTAAGAAGACAATGTCATTAGAAACAATCATAAAACTGATAAGGCAATGAACGAATTATATGAAAAAATGCTGGCCGCCTACGACCAGAGCACAGACAAAGCGCGCAGAAACGCCATTTATGAGGTAAGCCAACAAATAATCCTTTCAGGCCTTGCAGACGGAGGATTCTTCGATAAAGCTGCTTTTTATGGCGGCACTTGCCTGCGCGTCTTTCACGGCTTGAATCGCTTTAGCGAGGATATGGATTTTACACTCCTCAAGGAGGACGATTCCTTCAACTTTGAACAGTATTTCCAACCCATAATCGACCAATTCGCGCTGGTTGGCAGAAAGGTAGAAATAAAGAAAAAAGACAATACCGATGTTTATAACCTGTCGTTTCAGACGGAGAAAACAATCAAGGTAAAAATAGAAGTTGATACTGTTCCTCCGCAGAATTTTGCCACCGAACAAAAAATACTTTATCAGCCGAAAAATTTTATGACACGCTGTGTAGCTCTTCCGGATCTTTATGCCGGAAAGATGCACGCATTGGCGTTCCGTGCCTGGAAGAGCCGTGTCAAAGGACGTGACTGGTTTGACTTCGAATGGTATGTAAGATTCAATGTTCCTATGAACTGGAAGCATCTTCAAGAGCGAATACTCCAGTTCAATGGGATTGAGTTGACTTTAGATGATTTCAAGGCCCGTCTTCGCGATCGCCTTGCCAACACTGACATTGAACAGGTCAAAGAAGACGTGGCTCCTTTTATAGATGATTTGCGCCAGCTGGACTTCTGGTCCAACGACTATTTCCTGCAGCTGGCAGACCATATGAACATAATCAACGGATGATGATAATGAGATTGATGTATTATGCGGTGCTGGCCGTGGTGATGGCGGAAAGCCTGATCGCGCAGGCCGGCAAGGATGTGTCGTCCCAGAAGTACGATGCGGCTATGGAGAAGGCGCTGATGGCGCTGGAGCAGTCGGAGGGGCAGCCCCGGATAAAGGTGCAGGCCCTTCAGACCATCGTCGGCATAGATATCATGACCAGCCGCGATGCGGATGCCTGGGGGAAGGCCCTGGAGGCCGAGACCATCGCCCGGAAGCATGGGCTCGACAAGGAGCTGGCCGGCATACTCATCTCCAAGGCCAAGCTCTGCTCCTACGCCGAGATCTCCCCCGAAACGGGGCGCAACGACGAGGGTCTGGAGTATGCAAACGAGGCCCTGCGCATAGCAGAAACCATAAAGGAACCAGAGTTGGAGGCGGAGGCATGCTTCATCATCGGATCCCTCTATATCAACAAGAACCGCTGGAGCGACCCCATCGACCAGGGCATCTACCGCACGGCCGGAGAATGGCTGGACCGCGGGCAGGCGATTGCGGATGCAAACGGCATCGAACGCCTCCGCCGGAACGGTGTCCTCTTTCGTTCGCGCTGGTTCCAGCAGGGGGACCGGAACGAGGAGGCGCTTGCCTATTTTTCCAAGGCCCGCGAGGCCCTTCCGGAAGATGACCACCTGATGGCAAGTGCCCTGGACGACCGTCTGGTGCGCCTCTACACCCGTACCGGGGATGCCCAGTCTGCTCTGGACGCCCACGACGATTATGTGCGGGAGATCACCCGCTATATGAACCAGAAATCGGATGAGACCCTCCAGGAGATGGAGACCCGCTTCGAGGTAAAAGAGAAGGAGCATAAGCTCGAGATGCGCGGTTATCAGATTACCATTCTCCTGATGCTGGTGATGCTGGCGGCGGCCATCATAGTGATAGCGGTGAATCACATCAGTCGTGTGCGCCGCCGCAACGACGAGCTCCTGCGCATCAACGCCACCAAGGAGCAGTTGATAGAAATCCTTTCCAAAGACCTCCGGAATCCCGCACAGGCATACAGGTCCGACCTGGAAAAACTATCGGAAGAAGCTGCCACGCTTGATTCCGAGCAGATACGCGAGCGCTGCCGCAAGATCGCGGAGAGCGCCCAGTCGATAAACCAGGATGTGGCGAACTATGTCGGGGATATCCTGATCGAGAGGAGCAGGAAAATCGCCGACATAGGTCTTTCGCAGCGGGAAATCCAGATTATCCGCTTAAGCGCCGAAGGCCTCACCGCAGCCGAAATGGCAGAGAAGCTGTTCCTGAGCGTTCACACAGTCAACACCCACCGCCAGCGCATCTACGCCAAGATGGATGTGAAAAACGTCTCGGACATGCTTCACACCGCCAGCGAGCTGGGGATAATCTAGTAACTGACGCACCCTACAACACCGCCCCAAGGATTGCATCGCGAAGCGCCGGCTCCGTCCAGGTGCAGGTGCTGCGGTCGGCGCCATCCATCAGGCCCATCCAGTGGAAGCAGGTAATTCCATAAGCTTTGGCAGTGCGCACGTAGCAGGCGGCCTGCTTGCAGCGCTCGGCCATGTTGTTTTTGTTCGCGGCGCCGTATTCCCCTATGATACAAGGGATTCCCAGCGAACTGAAATGATTACCGAACACCGAGATGTCGTATTTCACGGTGTTTTCCGCAGCAGCATCGAACACTGTCTGGTTCTGGGAAGGATTATCTATCTCGAAAGCAAAGAAATAAGGGGCATAGCTGTGCACTTCCGCAATCAGATGGTTGCTCCATTCATCTTCCGGAAGCACGAAACCGGCCAGGTTCGCAGCATTGCCGCCGGCGCAATAGGTGTTGCATACCAGGTTGCGGCGAAGGTTGTTTCCACCGGTGGCACGGACGGCATCTACAAAAACCTGATTGTAGCGGTTGGCATATTCGTAGGAACTTTCCTCCTTGGGCGCATTCCAGTAATTGCTGCCATCCAGCAGTTCGTTGTATCCCTCGAAAACCAGTTTCTCGCCATAAGACTTGAAGCGCTCGGCTATCTGGGTCCAGAGGCTGCGGAAACGGTCGGCGGTGGCCTCATAAATGGCCTTGTCGGCCTTCATCCACCCGTCCGTGCCGGTGTCGTGATGAACGTTCAGCACGCAGTAGAGGCCGGCGTCCAGCACATAGTTCACCACTTCTTCCACCCGGTCCATCCAGACCTTCTCGACCTTACCGGAAGCGTCCATGTGCTGATACCACGTAACGGGCACTCGGATGGCGCCGAAACCGGCGGTCGCAAAGGCCTGCATAACTTCCGGTTTGGTAACAGGCTGTCCCCAGGCCGTTTCAAAATCGGATGGCTTGCGCTCGGTATACTGCACAATCCAGTCGCCGCAGGAATCCAGGGTGTTGCCAAGGTTCCACCCCACACGCATCGCCTTGACGGCATCGGCGGCACTCTGCCACTGCCCGTCTACCGGCGGACGATACTTTTGCTTCGCCGCCTGGATTCCAGAAAAGACCGTTGCCCAATGATTGTCTGCATTTACGGCAAGACGGACGGTCCGGACTTCATAGCTCTCGTTCGCTCCGATCTCGAAAACGATCTCGTCCACTTTCCCGGACACTGCGACCACATCTCCAAGCACTTCGCCAATAATCAGGCGATATTCGAAACCGGCATACTCCGCGGCTTTGGTAGATGCATACCTGACCGGCACGGAATATTCCCCGCCCTCCTGGGGGATGGCAACATCTGCCCCTCGCTCAAAAACAGGTTCCAGCACCTCTTTCTTGCAGGAGAACAGGGCAAGAAGGAGTGCCGGGGCCAAAAGGAGACGGGGAAATGCTTTCACTGGCTAATAATTGAACACGCAGTCGTAGTCGGCACCGCCGGCACCAACGCGGAAGGTATGCACCTCGCGGGTGGCGGGTTTGACGGCGACGACATCGATGCAGAGGGTATTCTTATAGTCGAAGAAGGCATGGCGGTTGGTGGGCAGCATCAGGTCCGGAACCACCCAGCCGTAGCCCTGGGAGACGAAGTAGTTCACCCCCTTGTAGTTGATGTAGTCGTTAGTGTGGCTGTCACCAGTGATCATCGCCACGATGGTGCGCTCCTGTGCATACTCCGATAGCAGATCCATGATCGCATCGTTCTGAGTGAGTGTCAGCTGAACGGGTTTGCTGATGGTCCATCGTCCCATCGGATGTGGCATATAGTGCGCCATGACTATGATGTTGGTGGCAGGGTCGGTGGCCTCGAGCAGGTCGCCAAGCCAGGCAAGTTCCTCATTTCCATAAAGATAGTAGGCCTCACCCTGGGTGCGTGTGGTGCAGCTGTTAAGGAACACTATACGGAAGTTCTTTTCGGGAATATCGTAATAGCCGTAGGTGCGTTCGGGCGTCAGGTGGAGATTGCCTCCCGAACGCTTCTCCCAAGGCTTCTGGAAGAAATCCTGCAGTTCCTGCTCGGTGTGGAGGCGCCCCTCGCCGGCATCCCAATCGTGGTTGCCGGGTGCATAGAGCCAGATGCCGTCGTACTTGTCCATCTGGGCGCGGACGTTGTCAAGAATCCACTTCGAATATTTGGCATCCACCGTGGCGGGATAGGCATTCAGGCCGATGTCCCCGAGGTTCACCATAAAGTCGGCGTCGAACTTCTTGGCGATGGCTGTCGCATAGCCGATGTGCTTGTAGCTGAAGCGGCCGCAGGTGTGCACGTCGGTGAGGATAGGATAGACCAGCACCTCATCATCCCCCTTCCAGGCGGCAAAACGCTTGTAGGCTTCCTTTACCTGGGGCTTCACGAAACGGTGCCTGCTGGTGGCGCGCTCTTCCCTGTAAAGATGGGTATCGTCGATTTCCCTTTCCTTGATGGTGGGGGTTGAATAGCGGAACACTATCGACTGGCCCTTGTCGAAGTCGAACCATTCGACCTTTATGGCATGCGGGCCCTTGGAAAGCACCTTGACCGCCTTCTCTTCGATGGGGCCGCGGGCGCCGTCGCTGTTGATCAACATCTCTCCGTCGACGTAGAGCTTGCTGCCGTCATCGGTGGTGAGTGTGAAGGTGTATTCCTCTTCTGTCTTGACCTTAAGCTCCGTTTCGAAAACGGCGCAGAAATGGTTCTTGGTGTCGTCTATGCCTTCCAGGTCCAGGTTGGACTTGACCCCCGTGAGGGCAGGTTCGCCAAGGGTGGAGAAATCCGGGAGATACCTCTCCGGCCAGTCGTACCAGATTTTGTAATGGACTTTGGGGGGTTGTGAGCATCCTGCAAACAGCAGCACCGCCGCGAGGGCGAGGATCAGGTTTCTTTTCATTCTATTTCTTGAGTTTATCTATTGCATTTTCGAGACTCTCGGAAGGCTCGATGATATTGTAATCTTTCCAGAAATCCGGGTCGTCGAACTCCCCTGCCTTGTCGGAGAGGATGTCCGCGCTGCGGAAGGCCTCGCTGCGGTGGATGGGCACGGCCGAGGTGGCTATGTCGGTGACCACCAGCTCGTTGACCACGGAATACTGGGTCTTGACCAGCTTCTTTTTCCAGTCGCAGCTAAAACGCATGGAGGAGCAGAAATACTCCAGCCTGGCGCCATCTTCCGCCGGACGGTAAGTCATAGTGAAACTGAGTTCTTTAGGCGTAAAACGCAGCCCTGCCGGCTTTTTGACAAGCATCATCTTGGTCACCTCCCCGGGATCGGACATGTCCGTCACCAGCTCTATGCGGGAGAAAAGCAGCGTCTGCTGGTCTATGTAGAGAGTGCCGTAATAAAGGGGGTAGTCCGCATCCTCCGCAGGGGATATATGGATGACGAAGTGCAACCGGTCCCCGATATAGACAGGATTATCCATCTGATAGGAGTAGAGCGGAAAGTCTATGGGGTTGAAGATGACGTTTGGGTTCTTCACCGCATCGAAGGAAAGCGCCATATTCGGGCCGCCGGCCATCTTCACGCTGAGAGTGTCCCTCCTGCGCTGGCTCACTATCACCCTGCTCTTGTCGATAGCGGTGCGGTCCGGCACGAACGAGTTGTTGCTGTAGGCCGTCTTGTAGATGCGCGCCACCGCCTCCGAAACATAGGTATAGCGCTGCCGTTTCCGGAGGGTTTCGCGATAGAAGACATTCAGCAGTTCCGGGTGCGATGCGTAGTTATCGGGGATGCTCTTCACCGCCGCCTCAACTATCTCGGACGGATTCCCGGAGATGATGGATGCTTCCGCGAGAGGATAAACTTCCGGCACCAGGCGCACATCCACCTCCGGCCCCGCAACTGCCTGGCGCATAGCGCGATAGCCTAGATGCGTGAAGACCAGCTCCTTGATGGGGGCATCCGATTTGAGCACGAAAACGCCATCGTCGTTGGTGACGGTGGCGTAATTCCTGCCGGGGACCGAAACATTTGCCGCCGCTACCGGCCTGCCTGTGCGCGCGTCCCTCACCTCTCCCCGCACGGCATACTCGAGCCGTGGCTGGGCGAAAGAGCACACAGCCAGAAAAACCAGCGCAAGCAGTGCAAAGTGTTTCTGCATCATCGTTATTTTTTCAAATATAAACATTTTCAGTAGTATTTTTACTTATTTTTGTAATATGAAAGCATTGAGCAAACTAACGGCCGGAGTCGGGGCGCTTGCCGCAGTCGGTTGCACGGGCGGCGGACAGGCCGGTAAACCTAACATTGTTTTCTTCTTTGCCGATGATATCGGCGCCGAATGTTTCGGATGTTACGGTGGAGTGGAATATGAAACTCCCTGCATAGATTCCCTTGCCCAGGCAGGCATCCAGTATATGAATATGAATGCCCAGCCCCTCAGTTCACCGTCCAGGGTGCAGGTTATGACCGGCCTTTACAACGACCGCAATTACGTGGCCTTCGGCTACATGAATGAGGATGAGCACACCTTCGCACAACTGGCCAAGGAAGGAGGTTACGACACCGCGATAGTCGGGAAATGGCAGCTCGGACGCAGCCGTGCGATGCTGCCCAAGGCAGGCTTCGATGAGTTCTTCTGCAGCCAGATAGAAATGTATCTGGAGAGCCGGGGCCCTCGCCAGACCGACCGTTATGCCAACAGTATGTGGGATAATAACGGACAGCGTTACGACTTTGCCATCTACGGCCCCGATGCAATGCAAGACTATGCCTTCGATTACATCGACCGCAAGGTGGCGGAGAAAAAGCCCTTCCTCCTTTACTACACCGAACCCCTGGTCCACACTCCGCACACCACCACCCCGGATACCACTATCTGGGACGACTTGTACGACAGCCGTTTCACTGCGGGCGCGGACACATCCTTTTTCAAATACCAGGTGCGCTATATGGACCGCCAGGTAGGCAATATGGTCCGGCATCTGAAAAAAAAGGGCGTCTGGGACAACACCATCTTCATCTTCGCTTCCGACAATGGCACCTCCACCCGCATCCTCTCCAAGACCAGTGACGGCAGAGAGTGGCAGGGCGGCAAGGGCGAACCAAACTACCTCGGCACCCACGTCCCGCTAATCATCACCTGGGGAGACCGCCTCGCCGGACGGAAAGCCGCGCATCTGACAGATCTCACCGACATCCTACCCACCATCGCCGATATAGCAGGCGTGGGCATCCCCGAAGAATGGGATCTGGACGGAGTCAGCCTCTATCCGGAACTCTGCGGCAAGGAACCGAACGCCAAGGAACTGGTGCTGGTCCACTTCAATCCCCTATGGCCCACCACACCCTCTCCGAAGGCATCCCGCTACGCGATGGACGACGACTACGCATACTTCTGGGACGGACGCATATACAATTACAGGGAGGATCCGGAATTCCGCAAGCCGCTGCTCTGGGATCAGGCCCCGGCTGAACTTCAAGCCCGCCTGCAGCCCCTGAAAGACAGGGTGGACCAGATGGCAGATTTCTACCCCGACAAACCCGGTGCTCCCCGGAAGTTCCCTTATAAGACCTTCTATGATTTTGCGCCGCCGCAGAATCCGTTCTGATGGGAACGTCCTTCGATAAGACCCTGACTTTGAACGATGCCGTGCGCCTCACGGGGCCGGCGTCGTTCAATATTATGCTCAAGCCGGCAGGATCACTATGCAACCTCAACTGCAAGTACTGCTATTATCTGGATAAAGCGGATATCTACGGAGGACGCGAGCCTGTGATGAGCGAAGGGATGCTGGAGACGGTAGTGAAGGAATACATCGCCGCGAACGAGGTGGGCGAAGTGACTTTCAACTGGCACGGGGGCGAGCCGCTGCTGCTGGGCGTGGATTTCTATCGCAAGGCCCTGGCATTCGAGCGCAAATATGCGGACGGAAAAATCATCCACAATACCATCCAGACCAACGGGACGCTCCTCAACCGCGAGTGGGCGGATTTTTTCCGCGAAAACGGCTTCCTGGTAGGGATTTCCATCGATGGCCCCCGGGACGTTCACGACAGATATCGGAAAGACAGGGGCGGCCTGCCTTCTTTCGACCGTGTGATGCAGGGGCTGGAGATCCTCCGGAGCAGCGGAGTAGAGTTCAACACGATGTCCACCATCAACAAGGCATCTGAAGGGAAAGGCCGGGAAGTGTATCGCTTCCTGAAAGCGGCCGGAGCCCGTTATATGCAGTTTATGCCGGTGGTGGAGTTCGAAAAGAGCGGGAGGATATCCCCGTGGTCCGTCAGCGGCATAGCGTTCGGGAAGTTCCTTTGCGATATCTTCGATGAATGGGTGCAGAACGATGTTTCCCGGATATTCGTCGGGCAGTTCGATGCGGCGCTGGCATCCTGGTGCGGAGTTCCTCCGGGCATCTGCGCTTTTGCCGAAACCTGCGGCGGCAATTCCATCATCGAGCATAACGGGGACCTATACCCCTGCGACCATTTCGTCTTCCCCGAGCGCCGGCTGGGCAACATCGCCGAGACCTCCATCCGGGAGTTGATGGGTTCCGACGCGCAGATCCGCTTCGGCATCGACAAAAGAAACACCCTTCCATCTGCATGCCGCAAATGCCGCTGGCTCTTCGCCTGCCACGGTGAGTGCCCCAAGCACAGGTTCAAGAGCACCGGACCCGGAGAAGCCGGCCTCAACGCCCTCTGCGATGGCTACAAACTCTTCTTCTCGCACATCTCTCCCTATATGGATTATATGAAGGGGCTGCTTCTCCAGGGGCTCTCCCCAGCGGGGGTAATGCTTTGGCACCGAGGCAGATAGATACCGGCCCCTACTTCTTCTCCAGGACAAATGTATCCCTGTTGATCCTTATGGTAAGTGTGGTCTTGGTCAGAACGACGTTCCTCCACTTGGAAATATACCATTCTGAGCCTTCGGCGAGATCTCTCTCTATGCCACTTTCAATGAGCCCCTGCGAGGTTACGTACCATTGGACCGCTTCCATGGTACTTTCATTGTAATCATAGTAAGTATATCCAGCTAATGAGTAATCGGGATTCATTACCTGGAAGTATGACGCAAACTGCTCCTTGGGCGTGAGGATCAGGACCCCGTCGGCATAAGCCCAGGTACCCTTTTCTTTGTTACCCACGGTCTTTAGGCCCTGGACTTCATCTTTTATGGACCCGGCCGTCTGGTGGGTGTGCCAGGTGGTGTAGTTCTTCCCATCGAACTGGATGCGCCACCTCTGGGGATAGCCCTGGGCGAAATCGTGCTCCACGCCGCCTTCCCAAGTGCCCTTGAGGTTGGCTTCGTTTACTTCGAGGGTTTCATCTTCGGGCTCGTCCTGCTTGGTTTTTTCGCAGGAATAAATGGCCAGCAGTGCAAGGGTGACCGCTAATAGTGCAATTAATCTTTTCATGGCTTATCCTTTGTTTTTCACAAAGTTATAAATATTTCTCATGAAAGAAGTCAGAAATTACAGAATCAGTTTTATCCTGAATCCGCGTGAGGTGGGCTCTTCGACAACCTCCCTGCAGAGGGCAAGAAGCCTGTCGGTGCTGCCGACAGGGGACTTCTCCAGGCCTTCCACCATGAAATCGAGCGAAGCCTCATCTGCAATCTCCTTATAGTTGATGCGCACCGTCATCGGCCTGTATGCAGACATAATGTCGTTAATCATCAGTTCGCAGAGACTTTCCACTCTTTCGCGGGCTGTGGCGATGTCGTGCTTGATGCAGAACTGAGCCATGGTGGAGTACATTCCCTGGAAGTCGAATCCGGGACCGTCGATTTCGAAAACCTCCCTGCGGATCCGCTGGGTAAACTCACGGGTAGCGCTGCGGCGAGGGTTGTCGAATATCTGGGCAGGGGTGCCGTCTTCGTGGATGTATCCGTCGTACATGAAGAAAATCCGGGTGCTGATGTCGCGCGCAAACTTCATCTCGTGCGTAACGATGAGCATGGTCATCCCTTCGCGGGCCAGCTGTTTCATCACGCTGAGCACTTCTCCCACCATGGTAGGGTCGAGGGCGGATGTGGGCTCGTCGAAAAGGATGACTTCCGGTTTCATTGCAAGGCAGCGGGCAATCGCCACCCTCTGCTTCTGGCCTCCCGACAGGTTGGAAGGATAGACATCCGCCTTGTCGGTCAGTCCGACCTTCCTGAGAAGGGAAAGGGCTTCTTCGCGGGCTTGATCCTTGCTCTCATGAAGTATCTTGACTGGGGCGTACATGATGTTTTCCGCCACCGTCATGTGATCGAAGAGGTTGAAGCTCTGGAATACCATGCCTATTTTCTGCCTCATCTTATGCACCGGGTATCCTTTGGCAAGGATATTCTCACCATGGAAGAGGATTTCACCTCCCGTAGGAGGGTCCAGCAGATTCAGCGCCCTGAGGAAGGTGCTTTTCCCCGTTCCTGAAGGGCCTATTATGCTGATGACCTCTCCGGGGCCTATCTCGCAGTTGATATCTTTCAGGACAGCAAGGGATGTGCCGTCGGGGTCGTGGTATGTCTTGTTAAGATGTCGTACCGAAATCATAGTGCCTGTTTTTTAGGGGATGCGAGTTGAAGAAGGATGATGATCAGCCTGGCGAGAATGAAGTAGACCGCCGTTATCGCCAACAGCGGGAAGAAGGCGTCGAATGTGCGGCTGCGGATCATGTCTCCCGCCCGCGTGAGATCCTGGATAGCGATATATCCTACGATGGATGTTCCCTTCAGGGTGTTTATGCATTGCCCTCGGAAGAGCGGAAGGCCGCGCTTGGCAGCCTGGGGAAGCACAATATTGAAGAATGTCTGCAACTTGGTGAATCCCAACGCCAGGCCAGCCTCCGTCTGTCCGCGGGGGATAGCTTCAAGCGATGTAGAATAGATTCTTCCGGCCCCTGCTGCAAAATCCATAGCGAATGCCACGACGGCTACCATCGAGGGGCTCAGCCCGCTGCCCGCGAATACCACATAGAAAAGGATGAGCAGCAGCACGAGAATCGGCACGCCCGCCATGAACCAGTTGTAAACGGCGGCAGTGTCGCGAAGCCATCTGCGGCGGCTGCGTGTCATTGCGCATATCCCCACCCCCAGCACAGCTCCGAATAGAATCGCCAGAAGCGTTATTTTCAGGGTTTCAAGCAGTCCGGAAGTAATGTATTTCCATCGGCCTTCATCCACAAAATTCCGCTTGAAGCTTCTCTTAATCCTGCCCCAGAATCCTATGGACTCATTTTTTGCGGCAGTGTCCTGGATATAATATGCTCCATGGAAGTAGTGATAGGGTTCGGCAAACGAAAACTCCACCTGCCTTTCGGGGGTGACGAACAGGCAACCGAGCATCAGATCAACCGTGCCGTTTTTCACGGCCATCATCCCGGAAGTATCGTAAAGTTTAAACTCGAGAGGCCTGTGAAGATAGTTTGAAAGGGCTCTTGCCATGTCTATCTCCATGCCATACCACTCGTCTCCAACCATGAATGCAATCGGTGCTACGTTGGTCACGACGGCTACCCGGAGCGGCTCGCCTTCGTTCTCGACTGGAATGTGGCGGAGCGTCTTGTTCGAAGTATAAGCTTCCGTCAACCAGAAATCCTTGAGAGTTTTCATGGTGCCGTCCGCCTCGAGATTCTGCTGGACGGCATTCATGGCAGCGAGAAGTTCAGTGTTGTCTTTGCGGAACATGAATGCTGTCGGGAAACTCAGACTGGTCTTGAAGGCCATCTTTATTCCATATTCCTTGCAGACCTCGGAATTGAATGTAACCTCGTCCTGAACGAGAGCATCGGCATGACCGCTCAGAACGGCCTGGATAAGGTCGGCCTCGGTGTTGAAAAGCAGGAGTTCGATGTCTTTGCGGCCGGACAGTTCCAAATCATAGCAAGACCCGGTTTTGGCCGCAATCCTCAGGCCGGCAAGGTCCTCTTCGCTTTGTAACTGAAGCGTTTTGTCTCCACCCGGCGAGCAGGACAACGCGAACACGGCAGCAAGAAAAAACAAAAAATTTTTCATACGCAAATATACTAAAAACTCCGCTTTGCCAGAACGCCGGGTGCTGTTGACGTCCGTTTATTCCGGCCGTCAGCAGCAAAAAAGGCCCAGAATGCTTTCGACGTTCCGAAAATACGGACGTCAGCGGCATCTGGATGAATTGGGCAGTCGAAGACAGGGCACGAAAAAAGGCGGCCGCAGAAATGCAGTCGCCTTTTTTCGTGCCCAGAGCGGGAATCGAACCCGCACGTCTTTAAGGGACACTGGATTTTGAGTCCAGCGCGTCTACCAATTCCGCCATCCGGGCTGGGATGCGGCCGGCTGGAGGCCGGGGCTCGCGTTTGGAGTGGCAAAGGTAAGAAAAAATTTCGTAACTTGCAGAGGATATGAAAGAACTGGCAGCTGAACTCAAAAAATACAAGCAGGTCTTTGTGGTCTGCGACCGGAATGTTTTGCCTTTCGCAGAACGCCTGGCCTCAACAGCTGGTGCAGATACTGCCGAAAAATGCGCCCGGGACAGCGAAAATACTAAGGCAGATGCAACAGGCAAACGCGTATGGCCGCTTCTGGCCATCACGGCCGACGAGGCCCACAAGACAATCGACACGGTGATGGATATCTGCCGCTGGCTGCGGGATGAAGGGGCTGACCGCGATGCGCTGGTGC